>JBBQRB010000212.1:0-5405 GCA_038215315.1 Pseudanabaenales cyanobacterium | reverse complement strand
AGGCGGCGCTCCGCGCCGCCTCTCTCTTTTAATTTGTCCTAACAAGAGATAAAACCCAAAAGTGAATAGCGGCGCGAAGCGCCGCCATTCACTTTTGGGTTTTAAGCATGAAAAAGCCAAGGCTACAGCGATCGCTGTAGCCTTGGCAAAAAATAAAAATAAATGAGAGCGATTAATAGCTAAAGCTACTAACTAGACTTCGTAAGTTTCCTTACCAGTAAACTTGACGCTTATAGGGTTAGGATTGTCACCAATCTTACGGCTGACGCTATTAACTGCAACACGACCAGCATTCACCTTCTCAGGGAATACGCCATCCATAGGATGCAGATAAACTTGGTCGCCATTAGGAAATTCGCGCCAGATTTTATAATTAGTGATCTTAAATTTACGCAACTGTGTACCTAAAGCAAGAGCTTGCTCTTTCTTGGCTAAGTAAAGCAGGTTGTCGCCTTTGACCATAGTTGCCGCGCCGCCTGTAGGCATTTCAAATACTTGCTCTTTTGGACTATTCCAAGCAATCAAGTACTTTTCTTCGGTAAAGGCTGCGTTGAGTAAGCCGCCAGTGCTACCGCCCCAAATAGGGGTTTTACCTGCGGGTTTAGGAGCCGTAAATGCTTCCACAACCTTTTCGACTTTCTCTTCGGTTACTTGTTCTTCTGACATTGAGATGTTCTCCCAAATTGCATATACGCTTTTGATATCAACAGCAAAGATATCATTCCTACATACCCCTGCTTCAAGCTTACTTAACGTTACTTCACGAAGCTTGACAAAACTTTTTTTAAGCAAAGCTTACTTTGCCCTAGCCAATATAGCGATCGCCAAGTGTATTAGGACATAAAACCTAGAGACTAAGTTGCGGCGATTCGCGCCGCAACTTAGTCTCCTTGGGTTTTGGCTTGTTTTAACACAAGTGGCGACAGCTATGCGAATCAAGAGCTAATCAAGCGGCTGAGATAACGCTCAATCAAAATAGCGGCGACAATATCGTCAATGGGACGATCAGGCGATCGCATCCCCTCAGGCACTAGCTTCATCAGCCCCTTAGCAGGATAAATTTGCCAAAATCTTTGGCGCGCTTCTTCGCTGCTGTAGCGCTCATCAACCGTAATAATTCGCAGATCTGGAAATGCTGACTGAATTTCTAGTTTCCAATGTTTAGAAGCAGTTTGATCGCCGATTACCATCAACGAAATAGGGTGAATATCCAGTAAGTAGCCCACTTTAGCGATCGCTTCGGAGCTAGGAATAACTGCTTGGAAAATTAACTTGCGGTCTAAACCCATGACCGCAACTCCACATTTTTGTTTTCCGGGATCAAAACCTAGCAGCACAGACATTCCCTAATCAATGATTTATACCAGTCACCAAAAGCAATTTTTATTATGAAACTACAAAATCAGTTTTTTGAAATCTAGCCCAAAGCTAGATTCCCAAAAATCGATTTTCGTAACGAGAATTGCTAGCCCATCCCTATACTGTAAAAAAGTAATTGTTACTATTGTATTAAGTAAGCAAGCGCAATTAAATGTAAAACCCAAAGAAGCTGATTTGCCAGCTTCGTGGGCGAATCAGCTTCTTTGGGTTTTATTAAGCTAATTTTTTAGGTACAAAAAGAAAATGCGTAGGTTATGGTTTGCTGCTTGGGTCTATGTAGGAATTTCTGTAAACGCCCCATGCTTGGCAATCAGCAAATCGGCCGATCGCCAAGGTATTGATGCCCGAACTTTACAAAAGCCACCCTTTAACCTCACAGGCAAAAATGTATTCATCGGACAGGTTGAGCTAAGTCGCCCGATTCGCTTCGCAGTCGATAAGATATCCAACAAACTATTGCGGCTTGATCGGGCGATCGTCCAGCCCTACGAAGTTTTCTTTCGAGATGGCAAAGCAATTCCTAACCGCAATGTTGACGACCACTCTGCCCAAGTCGCAGCAGTAATGATCAGCCAAGACAAAATTCAACGTGGCATCGCTCCAGATGCAAAACTACTCTCCTCGGCGTATTCACAGCGCCGTCAGGATGGACAGCCTGAAGCCTGTCTCGCCGCTCAGCATATTGCGCGTCAGTACAATAGCACCGTTCGCGCCATCAACTTTAGTTTTGGAGAGCTACTTCGAGAAGATCCTCGCCCCAAACCACAACTAGACGGCAATGCCCTGCTCACCCTCTGCGTTGATTGGCTCTCTTCTACGCACAACACGCTACCCGTGATCGCAGGCAATCAGGGCAAGGGAGGTATTCCCATCCCCACCGATCTTTACAATGGCTTTACAGTTGGCTTTACCCGTGAGGTCGAGGGTATCTATCGTCAACTTGATCGCGGCAACTTGATCGATGAACCCTATTTAGATCGCAATGACAACGATAGATTTGATCAAGGGGAGGTATTCACTGATCTCAATAAAGATGGCAAATGGACATCAGGAATTGAAAGCCCCGTAGATGGTAGGCGATCGCTAGCCATTCTTGCCCCAGGAAGTAATTTAAAACTGCCCACCCTCCAAAGTAAATTTAAAAATGCTAGTGGCTCTAGTTTTGCGACCCCTCATGTAGTCGGGGCGATCGCTTTGCTCCACGAATATGCCAATCGTCAGATTGCCAACGGGCAGTGGGGAATTGCGGCCCGCCGCCATGAACTAATCAAGGCGGTCATGATCAACTCAGCCGACAAGATTCAAGATCGTGGCGATGGCAAAGCTCTTGGTATGTCTAAGACGATTCTTAATCCATTTGGCAAAACTTGGTTGGACACAGAGGCTTACCAAAATCGTGAAATCCCCCTTAGTCGCAATCTCGGCGCAGGGCAGCTTAATGCCTATCGAGCTTTTCAACAATATCAAGCAGGTCAGCAGCCCTCTGGCAATGTCTCAGCAATCGGCTGGGATACAAATTACATTGATGTCGATCAATATCAAGAATATGTTTTTAAAGAATCTTTGACTTTGGATAGTTTTGTCGCGGCAACCTTAACTTGGGATCGACAAGTCATACTCAATGACAAAAATGGCAATGGCTTATTTGACATCGGTGAAGACTTTAGGGATGAGGGCTTTAACAAAATTGAGTTGCACTTAATGCGATCTCAAGACAACGATATTTCCCAAAGCATATGGTCATCAGTCAGCAAGGTAGACAACTTGCAGCATATTTTCATCAAAATCCCAGTTACAGGCAAATATAAGCTTAGAGTCGTATCTAAGTCTCCACAAACAAACAAACCAAGCCAACTTTATGGGCTGGCTTGGTGGACAAGTAATGCCAAGTAAGTGTCAAGTAAAAGAGCGATCGCCAGTCTTACCGCGCTTTGCGCTCAAACCCGAACCAGTGAAATTTTTGAAAGGGTTGCGCCTCCACCCTTTCAAAAATTTCACTAGTTCGTTTGCTCAGAAATTGCTGTAGTACATAAAAAACAAAATAGGGGGTAGCGGCGCTCTGCGCCGCCACCCCCTATTTTGTTTTTGTTACAGCTACTTAGGTGTAGACGCGCTAGGACGCACAAACGCGGTATCGACAAAGCCAAGCTCAAACAACTGTTGATAAGCCTGCTGTCCCAAATCACGAGTTGGCGCTTGACTACGAATCAACTGAACTAGCAAAGGAACTGCTAACTCGGGTTGATTTTTGGCTCGGTAGACTACTGCTAGTTGGTAGGTAGCTTGATCGCGTAACTGAGCCGATTGCAAAGCTTTGCGACGGTGACTATCAGAAATACGATTATCAATCCCCGAAAAGCTGGTAGTTAGCTCTTGGTAAAAATTTGATAATTGGTTAAACACTTGGCGGGCATCTTGCAACTTCGTTACAGCTAGGTCGTAATTTTGCTGAGTGATAGCTGTCATTGATTCCGACATCAAGCGTTGCGCACCTGAAATACTAAATACACTATTCTCAAGAGAATTTGGCTTAGTAGGCTCTAGAGACTGGGGTTGAGTTGGTGTGGCAGGTTGAGTTTGCTGTGCCGCAACTAAGCTTGGCGCGATCGCACTTAAAAATAGCAAAGTCGCCGCAGACACAGCAACCGAAGCAGAAGAAGACAAAGCAGTCTGGAGGAGGCGAGTTTTGGCGAAAAATGTGGACATAGGTTACAAATTCTGGATGCTCACAAAAATTAACGGGATTTAGATAAATATTTAGAGAACTTAAAGTTTTTTCAGCGCCTCATCACAAGACTATTAAAAACTTCTTAAGTATTTATCTGGAACTTTCTGATATGGTATCACCCCAAGATAGACGAAATACTTATCAGATAGTGTCCACAGAAAGTAAAAAGTATTGACATCTTTAGATATTGCGAGTCAAGTCAAAACACAATCAGCGTCGGCTATGCAAAATCGGTTTGATGATGACAGTTACGGGTTCTCTAAAATACTTGTAAAGCAAATGTGACATCTTGCGTGATATGCTTAGCAGCGGTGTAGGCAGCTACATCCAAGTTTTTTGGACACTTGTTTTGGCTACTATTTTTAGTACCATTTCTTCACTCAAATCACTCAAATAATCAGCAAATTTCGCTAAAAAACAGCCGCTAAAAAGTCACCAGTGAAGATCATTCCCGCTAAAAGCAGCATAATTTCGCAGACGGTTGTAGAAACCTCATCGACATCAGTCGCTGATGGCATGGAAGAGTACAATCACCTCAAATTTAAGCTGTTAGTACTTACCATTACTTCTGGAGTCTTGATTGGCTTAGCAGTGTGGTTTTGGTACGGCTGGAAGATTGCCCTCAGTTATGCTGTAGGTTCGCTAGTTGGCACGATTTATTTCAGAATGCTAACCAAGAGCGTAGACCGACTAGGTGGCGAGTCCAATGGTCTCGGTCTATCACGACTTGGTTTATTTGTAATTCTGATTGCGATCGCTGCCAAATCTGAGCAATTGGAAATATTGCCCGCATTCTTAGGCTTTATGACTTATAAGTTAGCTGTTTTAGTGATTATTGCTCAGGATTTGAGCAAAGCTTGAGTTGTGGGTTCCATTATTGCTGATTTAACCTCCTAAAGGTTGTAATACATCGAACATGATCGATCCAGTATCTTTTAGCTATTCATTTAGCCACCAAAATAGTCTTGCCGCACTAGAAGTGGGCAAACACCTTTATTGGCAATTCGGTAACTTTACGGTGCATGGTCAAGTGCTAATCGTGAGCTGGATTGTGATGGGTGCAGTACTCGTTGCTGCGCTCATCGGATCTAGCACCGCCAAAGCTGACCAACGTGTGCCAGCAGGTTTTCAAAATTTCATGGAATATGCTCTGGAGTACGTTCAGGGCATCGCCAAAGACCAGATTGGCGAAAAGCACTACAGAGAATGGGTGCCATTTGTTGGTAGTCTATTCTTGTTTATCTTCGCATCGAACTGGTTGGGAGCGTTAGTTCCTTGGAAATTGATCGAATTACCT
>JBBQRB010000211.1:0-5452 GCA_038215315.1 Pseudanabaenales cyanobacterium | reverse complement strand
CTTAGGCGATGGTAGCGATCGCTACCTGTTTAAATACTAGGTTAATAAAGCTTCAATCTTGCTTAAAACTTCATCAACAACATTATCAGAAGCTTTCTCAATAAATTTCATCCTTCGCGCATTCCAATCCAAACTCTTAATCTGATCCGCAAGAATAAAACCCTTAGTCTTAGCATCCAATAACTCCACCTCAAACTTCCATCCCTTCGTTTTAGAAGTAATTGGACAAATCAGCGCCAGATTTGACCGTTGATTATAGGCTAAAGGCGAAATTACAAAAGCGGGACGATGCCCTGCTTGCTCATATCCCACCTGCGGATCAAAATCTAACCACACAATATCACCGCGATCGGGAATATAGCGCCTTACCATACCTCATTCCCCACAGCCACACTCGTTGAAACCTCTGGGTGCAGATTCTCAGAATTCATCCCTTCCAACAATTCATCAAGCGTATATTTTTTGCGCTTTTGAGGAGTCAAAACAATTTTGCCATCCACAATCTCAATACTAATTGCACTACCAGCCTGAATTTGCACCTGTTCAGCAATAGCTTGAGGAATGCGTACAGCTAGACTATTACCCCACTTAGCGATCGCGGCAGTCATAAAAATCACCATCAATGTATCTATATAGTATCTACATTAGCTTAATTCTTAATTCATCTCACTATCAGTAGTAATAAATTTATGATCTTAGGTTTGTTTCAATGCGATCGCGTTGCTAATTTGTGATAATGGACTTAGGCGATCGCCATTGATGCCGAAGATGCCGAAGATGCCGAAGATGCGATCAAATTGCAAGCTTAACTACACTAGCCCAGCAATTCTCATTATCAAAAAAGCTATGCAAATAAGAGTGTAGAGATTATTGTATTTGTAAGCTAAACCCGCAAAGTCGTTGAAACAGACAAATACTTTTGACGGCATCGTAGTCCTATGCTTACTAAAATTATCTATGAAAATCGATCACATCCATTTTTTTGTTGAAGACGCTGTTCGCCAAAGAGACTGGTTTATTTTATATATGGGTTGGGAACCAGTCGGTCAGGCAACCTTACCAGATCGATTTTTAGAAGTATTGTGCTATCGCAATACATATTTTGTTATCTCTTCTCCCCGCACTTCAGATAGTCCCGTTGCCCAATATCTCCTTAATCATGCTCCTGGAATTGTAGATGTGGCGTTTGTGGTAGAAGATCTCTCAGAAGTTTTAAAGCGTCTTGAGAATATTCCTGATTTTATCCAAAAAGGATCAGGTTTTACTAACGTTGGAAAGATATCAGTTCCCAATACCCAATCTTTACTTACGCTGTCTCAGATTGTTTATACATTAGATGATACAGAACCTCTTACTTGCTTGTGTGTAGAAGGTTGGGGCGGAGTTAGGCACACATTAATTGAAAAGAGAGCATCAAACAAATTCTCTGTTGGGTTTACTCAACCTCAACCTTGGAAAACGCATCTACAGAAAGCTTCTAATTGCATTGATCATATCGTGCTAAATGTCCCTAGAGGAGAAATTCAAGCCGCCGTAGAATTTTATCAGTGTTTCTTAGGACTCCAGAAGCAGCAAAGTTTTCAAATCCAAACTGAGCGATCTGGGCTTAATAGTCAAGTACTCTTCAGTTTAGAAAATCAATTTTATTTCAATATTAATGAACCAACTTCTGCTAACTCACAGATTCAGGAATTTCTTAATGCAAATCATGGCGCTGCTGGCATTCAGCACATTGCCCTGCATAGCGAACCAATAGTAGAGACTATTAGCACATTGCGGCATCAAGGCTTGTCTTTTTTATCTGTACCTTTAACTTACTATCATCAGCTAGAAGAAAGACTAGGAAGTCGTAAAAAATCATCTATACTAACTATCAATGAATGGGAACAGATTGTACAACAAAAAATATTGATTGACTGGCAACCAGAAAATCCAGAATCACTACTGTTACAAATTTTTTCTCTGCCCATTTTTCCAAAATCTCACTTTTTCTTTGAATTTATTGAACGTCGCAAACAGAGCCAAGGGTTTGGGGAAGGAAATTTTTTGGCGCTCTATAAAGCTATAGAGGCAGAGTCTCAACTACAATCAACAAAATAATTAAAATGAATCTACAAACTCCCCATAGCGGCTTTCAATGGGATGGAATTCAATATCCTTTCTTTGAAGGCTGGTACTATCGTTTGACATTACCGCCTAACCATGAGTCTGATGGACAGACAATTGCGTTCATGTATTCATTTCAAGCCCCTAAATTTGGTGTAAGAGATGACAATAAAAAACTTGGCGGTAGTGCGGTTCAGATTCTATGTCCAGATGAGCAATATTTTTGTAGATCGTTACCAAATTTATCTCGATTTTGGGCTTGTAAAGATAAACTCGCGCATGGGTATAGTAGCGATGGAGCTAATCGCCAGATTTCGGAAGGTTATGAAGTTACGGTAAACTCACATCAAGGACAACTTTGGAACCCCGCTTCTGCTCAAATTATCCGTTGGAGCTACGTAGTTGAGCCAGTCTATGGATGGGGAATGCCAAATTATCCACAGCAATCTACAGCAGGATGGCTATCACAATTTAAAGTGTTTGAGCCAGGTTGGCAGATTTTTATGGCTCATGGATGGGCTACAGGTTGGTTTGAAATAGTTGATCACAAAGGATTAGAAAGTACTAAGCGCTTAAATTTTGAGAAAGCTCCTATCTATGCTGAAAAGAACTGGGGTGGTGCATTTCCAAAGAAGTGGTTTTGGATACAGTGTAACGCTTTCGAGGGAGAACTTGATCTAACGCTGACTTCTGGTGGGGGGATAAGACGGGTGATGGGCTGGCAGGAGTCGGTTGGGATGGTGGGAATCCATTATCAAGGAAAATTCTATGAGTTTGTGCCTTGGAATAGTAAAGTGTCTTGGCAGGTGTTGCCTTGGGGAAGTTGGCAGGTTAGGGCAAAAACTCAAGATTTTGAGATCGAACTGGTTGGAAAGACTTCAGAATTAGGTGTAATGGTAAGAGTGCCAACAACCTCAGGGCTAGAATTCTTTTGTCGAGATACGACGAGGGGAGAGCTTGCCGTGAGCTTGTGGCAGGTAAATGGGCAGACAAGACAGTTAATCTGTCGCGCCTATAGTAAGCAGGCTGGGTTAGAAATAGGAGGGGATTGGACTGAAGTTTGGAATCATTAATTGATTAGACAGGCTATAGGAAACAGCAGATATTCTAGAAAAAATAGCTTCCAAATAAACTGATAAAACTGGCTAATCTGAGATTTCTCTTGTAAATTAACTTGAAGACTTTTCCACCACATAAGTCCCAACAATCCTGTATGAGTCAAAATCAAAAACGTTGGCTGTACTGAAGGTATTAGTTTCAGTATCACTAAGCCTATCAATAGCCCATAGCATATAGTTAAAACCCAACGAGAAAGACAAAATACAACCTCAGAACCAAGCCGAACTGTCAATGTCCGAATCTGAAACTGCCGATCGCCTTCGATATCGGGAATATCCTTGAAAATGGCGATCGCAAAAGCGAATAATATTACAAACGAAGTTAGCGCCCAAACTTCAGGCGGGATTGTTTGCCACTGCCATAGATTGATGACTGATTGACTGAATAATTGACGAAAATAGATGTAAAATCCCAAATTTACAACGACTCCGCGCACTCCAAAAATACATAGAGTAGCCCAAAAAGGAAATCGCTTTAAACGTAGGGGTGGGAGAGAATAAACTGTTCCAATTGCCATACTTAAAGCAACTGTTCCAAACAATGCTGCCCCTTGAAGAATCGATAACAACAGAGCCGAAACACCCAGAATAATTACAATCCAACGACCTTCTATCTCTGAGAAATTACCAGAAGCTAGTGGTAAATCAGGCTTGTTAATACGATCAATTTCAATATCTGTTAGCTGATTTAGTCCCACTATATAAATATTGGCGCAAATACTAGGTACTAGAGCCAATAGTATTCCAGTAAGAACTGTACTTAGATGCCAAGTTTCTAGCGGATTAAGAGATACTGCCATCACTCCCAAAGCGAATACGCTTAATGTTGTACCAATAATGGTGTGCGGACGTGAGAACCTCCAAAGTGACTTAAACCAATTATATAAAGATTTGACAGCAAGTTTTTCTTGTTTTATTTCTGACACAATTAATAAACTCTATTCCTTAACACCAGTTAGTAGTCCATAGCAAATCAAACCAGTTCGATATCCTTCCATCATAATAGGAATCGCCATTGCTCCTTCAATCGTTTTCCATCCTGTCGCAATAATTCCCAAAAATACAAATGGATTAATCGCTACCTTAACTACATCTCCCCAAAATGGAGCCACAGCTTTAGACCAATCAGCTATTTTCACATCTAGAAGCGGAAGTTTCTGCGCGATCGCCTCATATTCAGACAACGAGATAACATAAGGTAAATGATAAAGACGATAGAGATTAGAGAGTTGAGCTTTCTCCCAGACATTCAAAGGTGGTTGTGGGTAAGTTAAATCTCGATGACACCAAGTTGCCAAAATCAATCTTCCGCCTGGTTTCAGCACGCGATAGCATTCCCTCAAGAACTGCTCTTTGTCTGGCATATGCTCACCACTTTCCAATGACCAAACTAGGTCAAAGCTGTCGTTTGCAAATGGCATTGATAGAGCATCGGCTACTTGAAAATCCACATAATCACTTAATCCAGCAGTTTTAGCACGAGCATCAGCACGGGCAGCTTGGACTGTGCTAAGAGTAATTCCTGTCGCTTTTGCGCGATATTTATTAGAAAGATAAAGCGTACTACCACCAATTCCACAACCAACATCTAATATATCTTTAGGGGATTCAACTGCGCTCCATTGTAAGATTCTTTCAATTAAAATTCGTTGTGCTTCTTGAGGCTTACTTACTTGAGTCTGTCCATCTTCTCCGTAGTAGCCATGATGCATATGTTCTCCCCAGACCTGCTCCCAAAGATAGGATGATTCGTCATAAAAAGTCTGGATTCGCTCTGTAAAGTCAGGGATAGGGATATCAGAAGTTGGCTTTGTCACAATAAATGATGAAAATTATTTGTTATGAGCTTATTTTACAAGAAAATTTACTCATCCGAGTCAGAAAGTACATTTTGCCTAATTTACCAAATAGTCTGGATGTTTGATAAATTTCGGATTTTGTGGTCTTTAGTGACTAAGGGTAAATCGAGATGTAGAGCAGTTGCGGCAATAATGCGATCGCCCATTTCAGGAACAACTAGGCGGGGAATTTGAGCAAATAATTGTATGGGTATCGGCAACAACTGCACTCATAGTTCGATATCCTTTGGGGTTTGCATACTTTAATGCGGTTTTAGATGATGAACATATTGCTAAGTTGGCTTATATTCAGCAACAAACAAAAGAAAATGAAGTAGAAACTATTAAACACGCGATCGCATTTTATTATCAATATTTGCAAGAGCAGAG
>JBBQRB010000210.1:0-5488 GCA_038215315.1 Pseudanabaenales cyanobacterium | reverse complement strand
AATATAGCTTAATATTTATGAGTTTAGAATGTATTTAATTAATTTAGGTTCAGTATTTGGAACAATCGATAATTTTTAAGACAAGCGATCGATTCTGTAGTTAAGTTGCGGCGCGGAGCGCCGCCTCTCTCTTTTGGGAAGAAGACTGGCGACAGCTAAGTAAGTAGGCAAAAGAAACCTTAAAACCCAAAAAGCTGTAGCGCACGCGCAGCGTGCGCTACAGCTTTTTGGGTTTTGGGTTTAATTATGCTTGCCTACTTATACAACAACTGCATCATTTAGTTTGCCGCTACGAAAACCCTCTAAGTCTAAAGTAATAGAAGTGAATCCATATTCTCTAAAGGCATCAGTAAGCTCAGACATGGAGATTTTGTTAATCAACTCTTGCAAGCGATCGCTAGCTACTTCAATCTTCGCCATATCGCCCATAGAGCGCACCCGTAGATCTCCAGTCCAACCGCGATCGCGTAGATATTGTTCCGCATTACCGACACGGCGTAACTTATCTAGGGTAATCTCCTCACCATAGGGAAATCGAGAACTTAAACAGGGCTGCGATGGTTTGTCCCACCAAGGCATACCTAAGTATTGCGATAACATTCTTACTTCTATTTTGCTAATCCCGACTTCGGCTAGGGGCGATCGCACGCCGCGTTCTTTAGCAGCTAAAATTCCTGGACGATAATCTTGGAGGTCATCGGCATTTAAGCCATCGACAACGTAGTTATAGCCCATCGTTTTAGCGAGGGGTTTTAGGGTGTCGTGTAGTTCACTTTTGCAGAAATAGCAGCGATTAATTGGGTTAGAAGTGTAATTAGGATTGCTCATCTCATCGGTTTGGACGACTTGATGCTTAATACCGATAAAATTGGCTTGAATCTTCGCGGCGGCGAGATCGGCAGGTAAAAGAGACGGGGAGCTAGCGGTAATTGCCAAGGCGCGATCGCCAAGCGTATCAAAGGCAACTTTGGCGATAAGAGTGCTATCAATACCACCTGAGTAAGCTACAAGTACCTGTGACGATTCATGGAAAATTTGTTTCAATCGATCAAATTTATCGGTCAGACTAGCATTTAACATAGGGCTTTTTGATGAATTGGTATCATAACCAGAATAGCGGCTAGACAAAGACAGATAACACCAAAAAACCTGTGGCGCACCCGCAGCGTGCGCCACAGGTTTTTAGTCTGGTTTTTAATCATACCCAGATACAGCCTATTGAGGCTTTGAGTAGTACAGAAAGTTATTGGAAAGTGCCGCTTCGCGGAACTTTCCAATAACTTTCTGGGTTTTATCGCAGCGCAAGGCGCTGTACTTGTAGTCTATTGAGGGATTAATGGGTACAAAATCAGCACTTGGTAAACCAGTTTTGAAGAAGGATTTATCTACTCCCTTACCACCCAAGAATTAGTGATGCGGCGCTTCGCGCCACATCACTAATTCTTGGGTGGTGACATTATTTTTAAACTGGAAAGGCAGTAAGAGCAGCCAAAAGATTTGCAAAATTCATGACTTAAGTGCTTGACCATGACAATAATCTCATTACAAGTCAATTCATTCAAAGAGCGATCATTGCTAATATTAATTAACCCGATCGCACTCAATCTGGCATTCACAAACCTCACACACTAAAAAGATTTTGCCCCCAATCATTGAGTCTTACAGCTAAATCCACTGCCAAAATAACTATGACCAGCCTCGCCCTCAAGCCATTACTCAGCCCTAATCAAAATCAAAGCATTAACTGGCAAGCGATCGCCCAAGAATTTGCTGCCATCGTCGGCGATCGCTATGTAGTAAAGACTCGCGAAGAGTTGATTGCCTACGAGTGCGATGGACTTACTAGCTATCGACAGCAGCCCGCCTTGGTCGTATTGCCTAGCAGTACAGAAGAAGTTTCTAAAATATTAAAAATATGCGATCGCGATCGGATCGCCTTTGTCGCAAGGGGATCAGGTACGGGGCTATCTGGCGGTGCTTTACCACTGCTTGACTCAGTGCTGATTGTCACCTCCCGCATGAAAAAGATTTTGAATATAGATTTTGATAATCAGCGTGTCGTTGTGCAACCAGGCGTAATTAATAACTGGGTAACTCAAGCTGTGAGTGGCGCAGGATTTTACTATGCTCCCGATCCCTCTAGTCAAATCATCTGTTCCATCGGTGGCAATGTTGCCGAAAACTCTGGCGGTGTGCATTGTTTGAAGTATGGAGTAACGACTAATCACGTTCTTGGCGCAAAGATCGTTTTGCCCAATGGAGAGATTAAAGATATTGGCAGCAAAATCCCTGAAAGTCCAGGATATGATTTGATAGGAATTTTTGTTGGTTCTGAAGGCACTCTAGGCATTGCCACAGAGATAACCCTTAAGATTTTAAAATCGGCAGAATCAATTCAAGTTCTGTTGGCAGATTTTGAGACTATAGAAGCTGCTGGTTCCACCGTTTCCGATGTGATCAGCGCGGGACTGATTCCTGGGGGCATGGAAATCATGGATAACATGAGTATCAACGCGGTCGAGGATACGGTGGCGGCTAACTGCTATCCCCGCGATGCCGCCGCGATTTTATTGATCGAAGTTGATGGCTTAGCGATCGAGGTTGCCGAAAGTGCCAAGCAGATTGAAGAAATTTGCTATCGAAATGGAGCGCGTCAGGTTTCTTCAGCGACTGATCCTGAGCAGCGCTTGCGCCTGTGGAAGGGTCGCAAAGCCGCCTTTGCCGCTATGGGTCGGATGAGTCCTGACTATTACGTGCAGGATGGCGTGATTCCCCGTACTAAGCTCACTTATGTATTGCAAGAGATTGAGAAACTGAGCGAAAAGTATGGCTACCCTGTCGCAAATGTATTCCATGCGGGTGATGGTAATTTGCATCCCTTGATTTTGTATAACAATGCCGAAGTTGGGGCATTGGAAACTGTAGAAGAATTGGGTGGTGAGATTCTGAAGCTTTGTGTGCGGGTCGGCGGCAGTATTTCAGGTGAGCATGGCATTGGTGCTGACAAGAAATGCTATATGTCGGAGATGTTTAGTGAGTCGGACTTAGAGACAATGCGATGGGTTCGGGATGTTTTTGATCCCCATGAGATCGCCAATCCGACCAAGATTTTACCGACTCCTCGCACTTGCGGTGAGGGCGCAAAACCCAACTACGATGCAAAATATAAACTAATCGATAGATTTTAGTTATAGCGATCGCCAGTTTTGTTAGGACATAAAACCCAAAATAGGGTGGCGGCGCGGAGCGCCGCCACCCTATTTTGGGTTTTGATTTGTTTGAGCGCAAAGCGTTATAGGTTCACTGTAGACGTTAGGATTACTATGTGTTTGCTAAAAAAAATCTAATTATGCAGTTTTAATATTCGTGGATGATACCTATGAAATTGAAGTACTTAGTAGCGATCGCCTGCTTCTTCTTGACCTTAGTAATTTTGACCATTTGGTCATCCCCAGCAAAAACTAGGGAGCTTAACCAATTTGCTCCTGTTTTGGGCTGTGCAGCTCAGCCTTCAGCCGATTCTTCCCAACCTGCGAAGCTAACTTCCATACCAATCTCATTAGATCGATTTCGCACACCAACTCCACCATTAACAGAAGAATCTAGTGGTACGACAAAAGCGAACTCCTACACACCAAGAGAAGTAATTGCCCTTGCCGCAACCTCTAATTATGGCGATCGCTTTATCAGAGATGTGGCAGGAAATATCGTCAGTCAAGAACCCATAATTGTTCTCCATGAAACCGTTGCGTCTGCAAATAGTGTCATTAATTATTTTCAAGCTTTCCAAAGTGATGAAAACAATCAGGCTAGCTACCATAGTCTTATTGCAACTAATGGAACCATAATCTACTTTGTCCCGCCCGATAAGCGAGCTTTTGGCGCAGGTAATTCAGTATTTAAGAGTGCCTTGGGGAATGAAGCTGTGCGGACTAATCCGCAATATCCTAGTTCAGTTAATAATTTCGCTTACCATATTTCCTTAGAAACACCCTCTGATGGAATGCATAATGAATATAGTCATAGTGGCTATACAGAAGCACAGTATCGATCGCTAGCATGGCTAGTTGCCAAAACAGATGTGCCATTGGAGCGCATCACCACTCATAGAATTGTTGATCGCTCAGGTTCGCGCATCGATCCGCGCAGCTTTAATTTCAAAATCTTTCAGGAAAGATTAAGCGAATATCCTAGAAATAAAGAGATATTCATTGGCTGTCTGTCCTAAGCAACTCTGACTTTGCTATGTTAAAACCTAAAAAGCTGTGGCGCACGCGCAGCCTGCGCCACAGCAATTCAGGCTTAATGATTGTGCCACGCAAAGCGCGGCGCAATCATTAGACCTGAATTGCTGTACCGAGAAGATATAGTAAGCTCATTCTGATCGCAACACCGTTAGTTACTTGCTTATCAATCAAGCTCAACCGTGGATCATCCATCAAATCTGAACTAATCTCCACACCTCGATTTACAGGACCTGGATGTAAAACTTGCACATTTGGCGCACATTTGGCAAGGCGATCGCGAGTGATTCCAAAACGAGCATGGTATTCGCGCAAACTAGGGATTAAAAACTGTCCCATCCGCTCCATTTGTAAACGCAGAGTCATTACAAAATCAGCATCTTCTAAAGCAGGCTCAAGGGAATAATGGATTTTTGCACCATACTCAGCAAACTCTGGTGGTAACAAGGTCGGTGGTGCAGCTAAATGCACATCTGCTCCATTCGTAAGCAAACTCCACAAATTTGATCTCGCTACCCGTGAATGCAAAATATCGCCAACGATTGCCACTTTTTTACCCTTAAGATCCTTGGCTGTTGGTGCATTAGCATTCATATACATACAGATGGTCAGCAAATCCAATAGAGCTTGCGAGGGATGCTCATGCTTGCCATCACCCGCATTGAGAATCGCCACTTTGCCACTGAGGGCATCCATATCACGGGCGATCGCGAGAGGCACTCCCGCCGACTGATGACGGATTACCATGATATCGGTTCCCATTGCCAAGAAAGTCCGCGCCGTATCCAGAATTGTTTCTCCCTTAGAAAGGGAAGAAGTGCCTGGAGCGAAGTTGAGCGTATCTGCTGAAAGTCGCTTGGCGGCTAGTTCAAAACTATTACGAGTGCGAGTTGAAGATTCAAAAAATAAGTTGGCGACAACTTTGCTCTGTAAAGTTGGTACTTTTTTATTGCGCCGAGACAACACTTCTAAAAAGCTAACCGCAGTCTGCAAGACTGTTTCGTAATCACTGGGAGTAAAGTCGGCAAGGGAGATTACGTGTCGGTGCTGCCATGTAATGTCGGTCATGGTGACTAGTTTTGGAACTGAGAAGTCAATCTAGCTCCAATGATCGCGCCAATAGGTGCTGGAGCAACCATATCTTCAGGCAAGAAAGCACGGGAGCTAACCAGCACGAGCGTAAATAAAAATACGGCAAAAATGATAATTGGGGCGATGTACTGACGAAAGAATGGCACGATTTT
>JBBQRB010000209.1:0-5492 GCA_038215315.1 Pseudanabaenales cyanobacterium | reverse complement strand
GTGCGCGGCTTTGCCGCGCACCCCTAATTATCAATATGTTGCAAATTGCTGAGAGGTATTTCTATCTCACCAAAATAAAGTTTAATGGTTTTCAGGCTTCATCAATTAATGAATCATTATGAAAAAACGCAATCTATACATATTATTTGTCCTGTTTACCGTTTTCTCATTTGGTGCAGCGCTGAAAGCAACAGAATTATTTCAATCTCTCACAGTTAAAATACCTAGTCCCGAAGAAATATCCCAAAAAGCTGAATCTCTAAATCCTCGCGAAATTTCCCAATTAGAAATTGATGATGTCCTCCGCGATCGCCTTCGCTTTGATCCACGATGGCAAGAAATCGTCCAAGCAGTTCGCCAAGATATTATTGTCAAAAAATGGGGAAAAGATGGTGTTGTTAATCCAGCTTGGAAACGCTATGGAGCCAAAGCCTATCCATTACTAAGCTACTATGCCCGTTCCCGCGATGTTATTAGGCGTGATTATGGACTAGAAGGAATTCGCAGTCTTGGTAAACCTTACACAACTCTTTGGTTGCGCGATCAAATTCAAAGAAAGATGACTCACCCAAGCTTGTATGAAATAATTCCCTACACCTCAGAGGAAGATAGTAAAGCTTGGGAAAAAGAATTTGGATTGGATGATCCTAAAGTTCGTCAAGAATTAATCAAACTAGCTAAGGCAAATCTAGAGCCTAAAGATTCACCTGAATATTATAGTCAGTTCAATCTTGATTTTTTGTCGCGTCTATTAGGATATGAAGCAATCTATGGCAAAAATACCTATGAGCAACGTAAGGACTATACAGGACTATCAGAGTGGACGCAGTACGAGCAGCTAGCGCAACCGAATCAGCAGCAAGTCAAAGCCGCGATCGCCCTCTATCAAAAACTATCTAGTGATGCTCAAGAATTAATTTTAGTAGAAAGATTTGGCAAGCTCAAAGCAGGAGAGATTACACCCTTTGCCCGTGCTTTCTTCTTGGCTTTAGCGAAGGATAGTACTGCTAGCGATCGCATTTGGGCGATTGCCGAGCTAGATCGGCATGGAGATCGACAAGGGACAGAGTTGCTCAAAAATATCTTGGACAATGACCTGTCACAACTACATTCTCTCTCAAAAATCGTCAGCTACGAAAACTTTGCCGCCAAAGGAGACTATGCCTACTATCTGCTGCTGGGAATGGTAGAGAAATATCCGCAGTCAAAATTTGCCCAAGCTTGTCGTGAATATGGGGATCTGACAGGACGTTCCTATTTTGATGGTCAGCCTCGTAGTCAAGCAATGCTGGCTAAGAATGCTAAACGCTCTGAGAAAGAACGTCTACAGGCTTGGCAGGACTGGCTCAAACGCTATGGCGATCACTCAGGCGCTGATGATGCTAACTATTTTCTCGCCGTCAGTTTGCAGCAAAATAATGATCCCGTTGGCGCAATGCGTCTCTGGATCAAGATGATGGTGCAACCAATGGGCGATCGCGATGCCACCTATCTTGCCTTTCCCCATGTTCGTACCCTCCTTGATGTCGGTCTATCTGTTGGGCAAATGCAAACCTTGGCAAAAGAGCCAGCCAGTCAGCCCCTTGAGCCGATGTTGCAATATGCGATCGCTGTCCAATATGCGCGATCGCATGATTATGCTGGAGCCTTAGCAGTTGCTGCCAATATAGATTTAGAGGCAATTCCAAATCGCCTCCTTGAAGAATATTTTTATCCTCAAGGTAAATGGTGGCAAGAAGAAGATCAAGCCAAGAGCTTCAAAAAAGAAGCTCAATCATTGCTAAGTGAACAAAAAATACGTTGGCAGAATCTGAGGACTTTACAGCTTGAAGGAAGCCCCGAATCAAGTTATAAAATTGCCTCTGACTGGGCTGGTATGGGCGGATGGAAAAATGGCTACCTACCAATTTGGAGAGGGATTCGCACCTATCTATTGCCGATGGACTGGGATTGTGAGCGTTGGTGGGTTTGTGATGCTTCCAAGAGGAGCCGGAGCGAAATCACTGCCAAGTATCAAGGCGGAAGCCAAAATGCGATCGCGCTTTCTCTTTATCAAGGCTTACTTGCTGACAAGCAATTGCCCGACAACTTGCGGGAGAAGTCCTTATACATGGTTGCCAGTACCCTCCTATCTCAGTGGGAAGACCATAATTTCTCAGAGACTCGGCGGATTCATCCTCCTGCTGGAGTAAGTGGACAGGCTATTGAAACTGGCGATTATACGTATCGAAATTATGAACGGCAGGAAAAGGCGATGCAATCTGACTATCAGAACCGTATTAATAGCATTATCACTGAGTTACAGCTTAAATTCCCTAAAAGTCAGTATATCGATGATTTGCTATTTTCCAGTTTCTTTCTCAGTGAGCAAACTAATTACTTACAACGACTGCTAGAGCGATATCCAAATAGCGATCGCGCTGCCGAAGCTAGATTCCTTCTAGATCTCAAAAAATAGCGATCGCGATCGTCAGTCATATTTAAAAACCAAAAAGAGAGTCGCGTTGCGACTCTCTTTTTGGTTTTCAGTCCAAATATTTATTGTCACTACAAGTATTTGAACTGAAAGCCAAAAAAAGCTGTGGCGCACGTGCAGCGTGCGCCACAGCTTTTTTGGCTTTCAGTTTTCTTTTGCATACCTACTTACAACTTCATTTTAAAATTGTAGTAATGGTGAGAATTCTTTCTAAACTATTGCGAGTTCTCTCAAAACGTGATAGAACGGAATGATCAGTTTCTTCCATCATAAGCAAAAGTATGAGGAAATAAACTAATTAAAATATCAACTATCACTATCTCTTTGGTTTCCCAAATATGACTACCGATTTACCTGTAACCTTACAGCCAGAAGGTTTTGGCGCGTCCTTACTCGCCTTGCAGAGCCATCTACTAGGATTCTTGGCTGAATACGAAGACAAAGTTGCTCAAGCTCGTACACAACTTGCCCACGTTGAGGCTCTTCTTCAAAGTCTGCCCGCCGATGCGCCTAAAGCTAGAAAAAAGAAAGAAGCTGATCCTGTTGAAGCTACTCCTGTTGAAACTGCAATTCCTGTTGCTCCAGTCACCTTAGTGGCTGAAGTTCCTGCAACTCCTACTAGAGGTCGTAAACCCAAAGCGATCGCCCAGCCTGAAGCAGCTCCAGTCGCTACAGCTGCTGCTACAGGAAGAGGAAGAGGTCATCGCCGTGGCTCTCTAACAATGCGTCCTTCCTACGAAGGTCTGACCCTGACAGAAGCTATTGAAAAGATTTTGAGCGAAGGATTAGGACAAGCCGTTAATGCTGATGATGTCGTCAATATCCTTTATGGGGATGTTGAAGAGCCCGTATTTAGAGTTGCGAAGGAGCGTGTCACCAAAAACCTTTCTAAGGGCAAGGGTGAGGGGCGTTGGAAGCGTGTACCTACACAGTTAGGGTATTACACCCTTTCTCTTGAGAAATTGACCACAATTCCTACATCGACAATTAAGAGGGGCAGAGCTGCTTCAGTAAAATCAGAAGTTGCAAAACCAGCTAAGGTTTCCGCAATAGCAAAGGTTGCAAAGGCTCCTAAAGTTATTAAAGTACCCAAAACTCCCAAAGCATCTAAGGTGGAGGCTCTTCCTAAAGCCACTAAGGCTTCTAAGAAGTTTCAATTTTCTAAAGAAACCCAGCCCAAGAAATCAGGTCGGCTGAGTTCTTTGGTGATGCGTCCTTTGTATCAGGGAAATACTCTGACTGATGCGATCGAGAAGGTATTGCAAGAGCGCAAGGGCGAGTTTGTCAATGCTGATAGCGTGGTTAAAGCTCTGTACGGAGATCTATCTGCTGAGAATTTCCGTCAAGCTAAAGATCGTGTGACCAAGAACTTGTCTAAGGGCAAGCTTGATGGTAAGTGGGAGAGAGTTCCTAATCAACTTGGCTACTACACTCTATCAATGTCCGCAGTAAAAGCTTAGACTCGCAAATTGCATAAACCCAAAAAATGATTCGGCGGGCAAAGCCCGCCGAATCATTTTTTGGGTTTGAAATACCTAAGTTATTTCGTTTGCGTTCCTTAAGTCACTTTGCTGAGAAGGGATTAACAATTCTGATATGTTTTTTAGACCCGAAAGCCCTAAAAAACATATCAGAATGCGGTATTTTCTCTTGTATTAGGTGTAATCATGCATTAGAATGTTGCATCTGGAGAGATGGCAGAGTGGTCGAATGCGTTCGACTTGAAATCGAATGTTGTGAAAGCAACCGAGGGTTCAAATCCCTCTCTCTCCGTAAGTAAAAAAGAATGGGTGTTGTCAATTGACAGCACCCATTCTTTTTTAACTATAAATAAACGTAGCAAGAGCTTTATAGCTGTCGCCACTTACATCAGCACAAATCAACATCCAAAAGAGAGAGGCGACGCGGTGCGCCGCCTCTCTCTTTTAGGTTTTATACCCTAATAGAGACAGCCATACTACTCATTCTCGATCGCCTGTTTCACCATCACTTGATCATCCTTAACTGACACAGGAAAGCCTGAGTCTGGGATGTTGTTTAATGTTTTATCAAGCTGCTGTTTGCTGTTCATCTGCTTCTGCAAATCAAACTTTTGCTTGAGCCATCGGAATACTAGGGGCGCAACAAACCATAGCACCACCACAATCAAAAGGATTGCACTGGTTTTCACGGCTCCAGATACTAAAGTTTCTATGGGAAATAATTTTCCAGCGTAGTAGGCAAACCCAGTAGTCACAAGTCCCCAAGCTAGAGCGCCAGTGGAGTTAAAAAATAGAAATCTTGGGTAAGGCATTCCCGAAAGTCCAGCCATTGGACCAGCAAAGACTCTCAATATGGCAATAAATCGACCAAAAAATACAGCGCGATCAGCGCTGCCGAGAAATTTCTCACGGGCTAGCTCAATTTCGTTGCTAGGCATCCGAAACAGTTTGCCAATTTTTTCTAAAGCAGCTAGACCACCCCATCTTCCTAACCAATAGCCAGCACTGTCTCCTAAAATTGCCCCAGATACTGCACATAGTAATACTAGAGAATATCGTAATTCTCCATTCCCCGATAAAAATCCGCCGACTAGAGTGATCGTTTCTCCAGGAAGGGGAATACCTGCATTTTCCAGCATGATGCCGAAAAAAACGACCCAGTATCCATATTGCTGCGTCCATTCTTGGATGGTTTCCAGCGAAAAGAACTCAAAGTGCATGAGTTATATCTCAAAATTTAGTGAATAAGATTTTGTTAAGCTTTGTTACGTACATTATAGAAGACTGTACTGCAAATACTTTGAGAATTTATACCAAGGCAGAACTGCATAGACAGACAAGGGGGCTTAAGCCCCTTGTTCATCAGCTTCGCAAAGAGCTGTGGGGGGGGCCGCCCCGGGGCCGCCCACACCGGGGCAACCAGCCCCGCCGCGCGGGCCCGCCCCCGACGGTGGACAGGACGGCGAGCGCTTTGGCGGTGTAGACGGGATCGAGCACCAGGCCCGCCGTACGAAGGGCCAAAGCGGCTGCGAGCT
>JBBQRB010000208.1:0-5506 GCA_038215315.1 Pseudanabaenales cyanobacterium | reverse complement strand
ATTGCCCAAAAAGGTTCCCTAACTGTTACCGATACGATCAAACACTTTGGCGATCGCCCGATTGTTGATGGCGGATTTCGCGCCTTTGAATATTTCAATAGCTCAGGTGAACGCCCCATCGAAGCAAGCAAGCTAGCGGTTACTAGTACTTACACAACTATGGGCGGCGTGCGTCCGATCGTCAGCACTGGTGTCCATGTCACCAGTACCTTTATGTCGTCAGGTGAGCGCCCTGTAATGGAAGATGGCTTTGTGATCGTTGACAAGTACTACATTGCAGGTGAGCGCCCTGTCGGTTCCTTGGGCTTGGTGATCGATGATACCTATTCCCAGATGGGTGGGACTCGTCCTGTGGCATCTAATGAGATCGATAATGCAGGGTTGATGGGCTTCATTGATTAGATTTTGCCAAAAATAAAAAAAGCAGCACCCAATGGGTGCTGCTTTTTTTATTTTTGGTGAGCGAAGGGTGTAAATTCAAAGTTGGGCGATTTTTAATAAGACTCTGATGGATACAAAGCTAACCGCGTTAAAAGAAAAGTTATTTTCAGGGAAAGAGGCAAATCAATTACCTGCGATCGCCGAAATAGCCAGTTTAGGGGAAGCAGGCTTACAGGTTTTAGATGAATTTATTCAAGTTCGTAAAGCTGCCAATACTGAGGTGTCATGGATCGATGGCAAAATTCACCAAACTCTTTTACAAAGCGATTTGCCCTATGCGATCGAGCTAGTGCAACTTCACTATCCTAATGGTGTGGTTACTTTACGTTCTGATAAGGCGATCGACTATCAGCAAATTCAGACATTGCTCGCCAAGCAAGAATTTGAAGAAGCCGATCGCTTGACTAGCAAAAAACTTTGTGAAGCCGCTAGTGCTGACGCTTTGGCAAGAGGTTGGCTGTATTTTACCGAAGCGAAATCTATACCCGTCAGTGATTTACTGACGATCAATCAATTGTGGCTAGTTTATTCTGAGGGCAAGTTTGGATTTTCGGTACAGCGCAAAATTTGGCTGAGCTTAGGCAAAGGCTGGGAAAAACTTTGGTTCAAGATTGGCTGGAAAAAAGATGGCTCATTTACTCGTTATCCCAATGAGTTCATCTGGAGTATTGACGCACCAAGGGGACATTTGCCACTCTCCAATCAACTACGCGGCAACAAAACCATGCAAGCGATCTTTTCACATCCTGCTTGGTAAGGCGAAGGCTTCACGCCGCCGCTTTTTGGATTTTATTTGTGTCAGGACAAACCAAAAACCAGAAGAGAGATGCGTCGCGGCGCATCTCTCTTCTGGTTTTTAACTGGCGAAAGCTATAGAAGCACAAAATGTCTTTAGGGCTGAAATATTAATTTGTTTTAAGTTATCGCACTAACTCAGCCTCGAATGTAAACCACTACGATAAACTTGGATTTAAAGATCCTGTGCCTACTTTTATCTTTTAAGTAGGTACATATATTGATTGGAGCAATAGCAATATGTCGCATGCAGTCAAAATTTATGACACCTGTATCGGCTGCACCCAATGCGTGCGAGCCTGTCCTTGTGATGTTTTGGAAATGGTTCCTTGGGATGGATGCAAAGCGAGTCAAATCGCCTCTTCACCTCGTATTGAGGACTGCATTGGTTGCAAGCGTTGCGAAACTGCTTGCCCCACTGACTTCCTAAGCATCCGTGTCTATTTGGGAGCAGAAACTTCCCGCAGCATGGGTCTTACCTACTAAATTTTTTAATTATTTATTTTTTAATTATTTTAGCTGGCAAGATTTTTGTTTATTTTTCATTAAGTGCAATTATTCTTTATCCTGCATTTACAGTTGAGGCGCATCGATTGACGCGCCTCAATCACTTTTAAAAACAAAAGGCACGCTATGCGTGCCTTTTGTTTTTAAAAGTGATTGAGAACAAAGCAAATCCAGATATTTTATAAAAACCACGCGAAGCGTGGCTTTTATAAAATATCTGGGTTTGATGTAATGGAGACGGCAGATACTGCTGGCTTTGTGTGAATAATTTTTTATGCTTGATATTTTTGATTGCCTTCCTGACGGTTTACTCGAACTAGATTCTGATCAGCTTTACCAATTACTTGATCGCCCCACATTGATTCATCTAGAAGGCGATCGCCAACCAGCTTTATTTGTGTCAATTTTATTGCATGGCAATGAAACAACTAGCTGGCTAGCCATGCGATCGCTTTTACGTAGATATCAAAATCAAAAACTACCGCGATCGCTGTCTCTATTTATCGGTAATGTCCAAGCCGCAAAATATCGACTTAGACATTTAGAAGATCAGCCAGACTACAATCGCATTTGGCAAATCGGGGAATCATCTAATATTTTGCCAGAGCAAGCTATGGCGCAAATCGTGATCTCAGAAATGCGATCGCGGAGCGTATTTGCCAGCATTGACATTCACAACAATACGGGTAGAAATCCTCACTATGGCTGCATTACTCGCCTTGACGATCACTCCCTGCATTTAGCCAGACTATTTGACAAAACCGTAGTCTATTACACTAGCCCCAAAACAGTGCAGTCCTATGCCTTTGCGGAGTTTTGCCCTGCGATCGTGCTGGAATGTGGTCAGCCAGACTGCACTGATGGTACAGCCCATGCTTTGGAATATGTGGAGACTTGTTTAAACCTTGAGAGCTTTGATGGTTTAACGAGTGAGGCGATCGCTGATGTTGAGTTATTTCACACGGTCGCGATCGTCAAAGTGCCAAAACATCTTAATTTCAGTTTTACAGATAGCCCTGACGATGACATCACTTTTCCCGCAGAGATGGACTGTTTGAATTTTTGTGAGTTACCGATTGGGGCAAAATTTGGCACAGTCAACACCGAGAGAGCATATCTATCAGCGGTAAGTGAGCAAGGGCAAGAAATAGGCGATCGCTATTTTCAAATAGAAGATAGCGAAATTATCCTCAAAAAAGCGGTGATGCCCTCTATGATCAGCCTTGATTGTGCGATCGTGCGTCAAGATTGCCTCTGTTACCTCATGGAGAGATTGATGGTTGAGCAACAAGACTAAAAGATAAGCACCTTGGGAAATTACAGCTAGCATCGCAAATCAAATAACTTATGAATTTCAAAACCCAAATATGATTCGGCGGGCTTCGCCCGCCGAATCATATTTGGGTTTTATTTAACTTGCGATCCTTAGTGGTGTAGCGCAGAGCGCCACACCATTAATTCTTGAATATGCTTCTAGCGTCCGAAGGGAAACTTAAATGGTAATGGCTTAACTAAGGCTAACTCATTAATCATTTGCTGATGCAAATGACCGTTTGTTGCCAACAATCTCCCTGAGTTGGGAATATGGGCGCTGCCATCGTAAGCCGTAACGATACCCCCCGCCTCGCGCACGATCACCACACCTGCCGCCAAGTCCCATAGCGACAAACCCCGCTCCCAATAGCCATCTAGTCTGCCACAAGCCACATAGGCTAAGTCCATTGCTGCCGAACCACCACGACGAACGCCTTGAGTGAGATGGGTAAAATGGCAAAATTCGGCGTAATTATTATCTTCAACGAGGGTGCGATCGTAGGCGAATCCCGTTACAAGTAAGCTGCGACTGAGTTCTATTGTTTTAGAAACATGGATTGGCAAGCGGTTGCGCGTTGCTCCTAAGCCTGTCGCGGCTCTAAAGATCTCATCGCGAAAGGGATCGTAAACTGCGCCAACCGCAGGTATGCCATCGATTAAAAGAGCGATCGATACAGAAGAAAATGGATATTGATGGGCAAAATTAGTCGTGCCATCTAAGGGATCGATCGCCCAAAGATATCGACTTTCTGAGTTCCCTAATACGCCAGATTCTTCAGCTAAAATCCCATGATCAGGAAAGTGTCGTTGCAAAATTGATAGAACTACTGCTTCCGATTCTTTATCAGCGATCGTCACTAAATCTCCTGGACGTTTTTCTTCTACTTCTTGAAGATTGCCCCAATAAAGTTTCAGTACTGCACCGCCTGCACAAGCTGCTTCCGTTGCGATATCTAAAAAACTAGAGAGATGATCTTTACTAATAAAGTTACTAGAAGATGATTCAGTGACTAGCGATTGGGTCATGAGCTTTGAGGATAACTTTAGGAAGTGACTTATAGCCTATTGAGTCTTTGAAAGGTGCAGAGAAATTTTTGAAAGTGCCGCTTCGCGGCACTTTCAAAAATTTCTCTGGGTTTTACAAAAGCGCAAAGCGCTGTAATTAAATTAGAGCATCTTAATGTGGTCTAATCTCACCAGATTGGTACTTTTAATGGATGCGCAATCACTGCAACAATATATCCTGCAATGTTATATGAAGAATATTTAGTAATTCTTCATGCCTTGTTACTTTTTCTTGTACCTCAAAACCCTAATCAATTCTTCCAAACTATCCCAAAAATCCTAAGTAACACTCCATGAAGCCGTTTTGGAAAATTTCTTTGTTAGTAGCAGCAACTACTATTGCGATCGCTAGCTTTAGTCCATCGTTCACAAGTGCAACTAACGCAACTCTGTCAACTCCCATTGATCAATCCAAGGCAATAGAAGCTGAAGAACTCTGTGGTAAACCAACCCTTGATGCTTTGGTTCGGCACAAAGTTAAGCAAGGAGAAACCCTTGAGAGCATTGCCAAGCAATACGATTTAAAAACAGCTACATTAATGGGCATGAACCCTGAGGTCCGCAGTGGTCAAGTTAAGGCGGGACAAACCTTAGAGATCGCGCCGATGAATGGTCTGGTGTATCGATTTAAAAACGAAGAAAACTACACCACCATTGCTAAAAAATATAATGTCCGCGCCGATGTTTTATTTGAACGTAACGGATGCCAGCGTCGTCCCAAAGTTGTTTTTGTACCAGGGGCAATCTGGAAACCCGATCCTGTACCTTTCAATTTGCCAGCGATCGCTTCGAGAGGTTCAGGCGAGTCAGCAATAATCATGCAAGCAGGTGGCTATCCATTGCCCTACTCTGTGCCAGTAACTTCCAACTATGGTTGGCGCATGAATCCAGTCACCACAATCTGGTCATTTCATAGCGGCATTGATCTTGGGGCATCCTTCGGCACACCCGTACTTGCCGCTAAGCAAGGAGTTGTCGAATTCGCAGGCTGGGGTGGTGGCTATGGCAACCTTATTGAACTTAACCACGGTTCTACAGGCACACGATATGCCCATCTTGAAGCGATCTACGTCTATCAAGGTCAGAGAGTAGTTCAAGGGCAGCAAATTGGACTTGTTGGCTCAACAGGACGCTCTACAGGGCCACATTTACACTTTGAGGTCATGGTTCCATCTAGAGATGGTTGGGTAGCTCTTGATCCTGCGCCATATCTCAACCGCATTGCTTTACTGATCCTCAACCTATTTGTATAGCGAATCAAAACCCAAGAAGTGAGTGGCGGGGGCGAGCGCCCCCCCACACATAATTGGGTGTAACACAATTTGGATAAAAAAAAAAACTAAAAAATTTTTAAATGTTTTGTGGGAAAACAATAAAAAAATAT
>JBBQRB010000207.1:0-5591 GCA_038215315.1 Pseudanabaenales cyanobacterium | reverse complement strand
TGTAAACCAGCCCCAGCCGAGGTGGGGCGGCGCTCCGCGCCGCAACTCATCTTCTGACTCTGCCAACGCTGGCTGAGCGAAGTCGAAGCCTCATAAACTTGGCGGGACATTTTTTCTCATCAAGTGCCTTATCAATTTTATTCTTGTGGATTTATTAATGACCTTTGAATCTGAACTCAATTTGACTCTTCGCGCCCGTTATCCTCTAATCTACATACCTTCTGCCGAAGAAGAACGGGTGGAATCAACAATTAATAATGTCGCCAAATCCCTTGGACGCAGCGTGTTTGTGTGGGATTTTGTGGACGGTTATCAGTCTAATCCCACCGATGCAGGAACGGGTAAACGGAATCCATTACAAGCTCTTGAATTTGTCGATAAAGTCTCCAAGGGTGCAGTATTTGTTTTGCGGGACTTTGATCGCTTTTTAGAAGATATTGCGATCGCCCGTAAGCTCAAAAATCTTGCCCGTAAGCTCAAGAGTGAGGCTCAGAATATAATCATAGTCGCATCGCAAATTAATATTCCTGATAGCTTGAGTGAATATTTCTCAATCTTGGAATTTCCATTACCTAATTCTCAAGAATTAAAAATTGAGATAGAACAACTTGCGTGTTCTACAAATAATACTCAATTAGATAAGCAAGCAATTGATGAATTAGTTCGGGCTGGGCAGGGCTTATCCTTAGAACGAATTAGGCGAGTTTTAGCTAAGGCGATCGCTGAAAATAGCCAATTGCGTCCCGAAGATGTCGATCTGATTCTCGAAGAAAAGCGTCAAAGCATCCGCCAAACGCAAATTTTAGAATTCTATCCATCCACCATAGAAATTAGTGATATCGGTGGACTGGATAACCTCAAAGAATGGTTATTACGCCGTGGTAGTGGGTTTAGCGATCGCGCCCGCAAATATGGTTTACCGCATCCACGCGGACTACTACTTGCAGGTATCCAAGGTACAGGTAAGTCTCTAACTGCCAAGGCGATCTCCCACCATTGGCATCTGCCCCTCCTACGTCTTGATGTTGGTCGCCTCTTTGCAGGCTTAGTCGGTGAGAGTGAATCTCGCACCCGTCAAATGATTCAGCTAGCAGAAGCTCTTTCGCCATGCGTATTATGGATTGATGAAATTGATAAAGCCTTTGGAGGAGTTGATGGTCGAGGCGATTCTGGAACTACTAACCGTGTATTCGGCACATTTTTAACATGGATGGCAGAAAAAGAGTCACCCGTATTTGTAGTTGCGACTGCCAATAACATTCGCACCCTCCCACCAGAACTATTGCGAAAGGGGCGTTTTGATGAAGTGTTTTTTGTGGGCTTACCCAACCAAGAGGAGCGATCGCAGATCTTTTCTGTGCATTTAAACAAGTACCGTCCCCATAATACTCGTGCCTACGACATTGAGCGACTCGCCTATGAAACGCCCGACTTTTCAGGTGCGGAAATTGAGCAAGGCATCATCGAAGCGATGCACATTGGATTTAGCCAAAATCGCGACTTTACCACCGATGACATTCTCGAAGCAGCAAGTCAGATTGTGCCGCTAGCACAGACAGCACAGCAGGAAATTCAAGTCTTACAGGAATGGGCAGCCTCTGGCAAAGCAAGATTAGCTTCACGACAAAATACTTTCAAATAAAGACCAAAACCCAAAAGAGGGTGGTGACGCGTCGCGCCGCCACCCTCTTTTGGGTTTTGATATGTCCTGATACAATTGGCAACAGCTAAAAAAGAGAAAAAGGCATAGCCTTTTTCTCTTTTGGTATTATTCGTCTTCAGCAAACTGATAGCGGAATAGATCCTTAGGATCTGGCTCTGGCGAAGATTCGGCAAATCTTACGCATTCTTCGACGACATCACGGATTTTCTTGTCGATCGCCTTTAACTGACTTTCCTCTACCAAGCCATGCTCAATAATGCGGCTAGCAAAGATTTTGATCGGATCGCGACCAAACCACTTATCCTTATCTTCCTTACTGCGTAGCTCATCGGGGTCAGCCAGAGAGTGACCTCTAAAGCGATAGGTCATACATTCTAAAACCGTAGGACCTTCACCCGCACGGGCGCGACGGACTGCCTCTTGAGCGCGCTCACGCACTGCCAACACATCCATCCCATCGACCTCATACCCCGGTATCCCAAATGCTTCAGCCTTTTTGTGAATCCTCACATCAGAGGTGGCGCGATGGTGCTTCATCCCGATCGCCCAATCATTATTCTCAATGACAAAAATTAGAGGCAACTTCCAAAGTGCTGCCATATTCAAGGTTTCGTAAAACTGACCATTGTTACTTGCGCCATCACCAAAGAAACAAGCCGTCACTTGGTCAGCACTAGGATCGCCCATCACTTCGCGGCGATATTTCGACTGAAAAGCTGCACCTGATGCGACAGGGATGCCCTCAGCGACGAAGGCATAGCCGCCCAAAAAATTATTCTTGGCAGAAAAAATGTGCATGGAGCCGCCACGCCCCTTACTGCATCCAGTTTCTTTACCAAATAGCTCTGCCATTACTTCGTTAGCCGTAACACCCGCACTCAAAGCATGAACGTGATCGCGGTAGGTGCTACACACATAGTCATCGGAACGCATAGCTTTAATTACGCCAGAGGCTACAGCTTCTTGACCGTTGTACAAATGCACAAACCCGAACATTCTTCCGCGATAATACATTTCCGCGCACTTGTCCTCAAAAGTACGCCCCAACACCATGTCTTCATATACAACTAGGGCTTCGTCTGGGGTGATATTTAGTGCAGAGGTCGCAACATTCGCAACAGTGTCTTGAGGCATCGATTCAATACTTTGCTAATCGTTAAATTTTTCTTTTGCTAGTCTAGCAGCGAATGCCTATCGCAGTACAGACTTAGTTGGGGCAACCTGCGATCGCTTAGTAATTATTGAGGTCAATCTAAAACTCACTTTAGACATATTCAGCGAATCCGTTAATATATAGGCATTAACTTCATATCAACAAAATGTTATGTCCGATCGCCTGAAATTTTTCCGCAGGCTGATGTCAGCTTTTGAAGGCACTTCTAATCCTCAGCGTGCTGTTGAAAGGGGATTTTATGTCAACTTGCCAAATAATCCTGTTGGAGAGATTACTGGTAGAGTTGCACTTCGTCCTTCTTCTATGCATTTGCTATTTGGTGGTATTGGTTCGGGCAAAACTACGCAGTTACTTTCGACCCAAACAGCTTTAAATGGATTAGAAGATATAAAAGCTATTTATGTCGATGTTAGTCTTGTTACAGATATTTCTGATCTTCAGTCTGGCGCTTTAATTGCGATCGCAGGACTTGAATTAATAAAAATATTAGGCAATGTTGAAAAACCTGAATTACAAAAGTTTAAACAAGTAATTGAAAAGTCAGCATATGGTTATAGCGAGACTAAATCTATTCAAACAGGCTTCTCATCGGCTATGTACGGTTTGACTACTCAACAAGTAACTACTCATCATAAGGGCTTGTTATCACCAGAAAAGCAAGAAAATAGATCACTAATTTTAGAAGCTTTCTCTCGGTTAAATAAAGCCGTTCAAGAAGTGACAAAAAAAGAAATTATTTTTATTTTTGATTCTCTTGATCGATTGAGCAATTCAGAAGTTTTTATTGATTCTGCCCTTGATGATGTAGTTGAAATAAATAATGTTGGATCTGGGGTTGTTCTTGTCGGTTCTGTTGCGACACTATACGAAGAGAGAGACAGTATTTCAGGAATCGAAGGATACTCTTATTTCTTGCCATATCTTGATGTAATTGAAAGTGTTGAAGCGCAGAATTTCTTTACAGACGTACTTACAATTCGAGATACTGAAAACTTTATTAATTCAGAATTAAGATTATTTCTAATTTCAAAATCTGGAGGAGTCTTGCGAGATTTAATGTCTCTTTGTCAAGCATCAATTGAAGAAGCTTATGTGGATGGTTCAGATCAGATTACAGAGCAACACGCAAATCAAGCGGTTTTGGCTATGGCTCGTTCAAAGCTAATTGGGTTAACCGATTCAAATATGGATGTTCTTCGTAAAGTTATGACTGAAGTATCATTCTCTCCACGAACCTCCGAAGATTTTGAACTATTGCTCACAGGTCATATATTAGAGTATCGACATCCTCGACAACGTTTTGTAGTTCATCCTATATTAGTTCCACTTATCGAGCGTATGCTTACCAATATCTCTCATGTATGAATCAATCTCTCTAAGTCAGTTACTACAAAAGATTATCTCTCGACCAGACAGTAATATTTGGATGGTACTACTTACTAATCCTGATGATATGCAATCAACCATTGATTATTTACAAGATCCTGTTGAAATATTTAATGAATGTACTACAGGTAATATATCTGGTAAATCTGGAGCAAGAAATTTAATCCAAAAAATTAGTGAGGCTTTAGAAAAATATCTTTTCTTGTGGGAATTAGAGGTTTGGGAAAATAGCGAATGGAAAATTTTTGACGCTTTGAGAAGTCGATTAGATAAAAACAAGAAAGGAGGTTTGATTATACTTTCAGATCGCTCTAATATTTTAATGTTACACAATGCGCCTAACTTTGTTAGCTGGGTAGGGGCAAGGACATTTTATTTACAAAAAGATGCGGAAATATTGACTACTGAAGAATGCGATGAACGCATAGATGCGCTACAAGAATACTTAGGTAAAACCAATGAGGAGGTAATTACCTTAGCTGAAAATCGTCAACTTCCAACCGCTCCCGAATATGCAGAATGGCTAATTTTACTCAATAGAGGTGACTTGCTTGAGCGACAAAAATAGTTGGGCGGGGATGTGTGCAGAGATTCAAGAACGCTCTTTAAGCAATACATCACTATTTGAAGTAAAAAACACGAAGGCTTTGTGAGCAGAGATTTCTAAATGTTTGATATTTGCGAGTGATGAAAAGATATTAGACACACCGCGACATGAGATTTATGAGCTACTTAAGAGAGGAGAACCACCTAAAGATATTCTTGATTTGCTGAGAGTTGCAGAAGGATCAAAATTTAAACAAACTAACTATCATGTAATTACAGGGGGTAAGAAAAACCAAAAGCATAGGCAGGACATTCCACATTTTAAACTTAATAATGGCTGCTGGTTCGACTTTACAATTCTTATTTCTGAAGTCAGTAAGCCTTCTCAGATTTTAGGATTTAATTTTGAAATTCGATTTCCCGAAAAATTTTCACCTTCTTTTTTAAGATTTGATCTAAATCCTCCAAATCATAAAAACAATGTAGGAAATATGCGATTTCATCTTCATCCCAGTAATGAAACGATCATGCTTCATAGTCCGCTTATGTCACCGCTTGAAATTCTCAATATGTTTTTATATGGGATAAAAATACCTAATAAGCCTCGCGATGATCGATAGTAAGAAATGCTAGACCTTTCTCAATATATGGTGGGAACGGCTAGATGATGGGATCGCATTGCATCATCTCCTAAGCTCAACAGTCATACCAAATAGCGATCGCCGTCCCCTCATTACTGCAAAATAACTTTGATATAATCCCCAATCATCGCAGGTCAAGACAAAGGCAAAATTTTTATCGGAAAACTGGGTTTAATACACT
>JBBQRB010000206.1:0-5675 GCA_038215315.1 Pseudanabaenales cyanobacterium | reverse complement strand
ACTTTTTGTTTTTTTATTTTTTTAATATTATTTGTTAAGACTTTTCTTTTTCTTTTTTTTAAAAATAAAAACGCTTTTAAATTTTAACTAATGTTGCCCCCTTAAAACAACCAAGACGCCGTGTTGGGGCGCGCCGCCCCGCAACTCATTTTCTGGGTTTACGGCTATTCATCGCCATAGGTGCTACTTTCTCTTTTGGTATAAGTAGTATAGATAAGTTTCTGAAAGCGCGGCGAAGCTAATCTAGAAGTCATCCATTTGTTATATTTTTGCGTACAAAAAACGAGTAGCATTTCTCATTAAGTAAGGACATACCTGTGAATACTGTTGATTACCTCCGCATTAGCCTAATCGATCAATGCAATTTTCGATGTACTTACTGTATGCCCGAAGGAACTGAGATTGATTATATTCAAGCTCAAGAAAGCTTAACCAATGAAGAGCTAATCTCTTTACTTAAGGAAGTATTTATTCCGCTTGGCTTTAGCAAATTTAGGCTAACGGGCGGTGAACCGATGCTAAGGCGAGATTTAGTTAGTCTAGTCGAGGCGATCGCTAATTTGGAGGGTGTTTCTGATTTATCTATGACCACAAATGGTTTTTTGCTTAGCAAACTAGCTAAACCATTGTATGAAGCAGGATTGCGGCGAATTAATATCAGTCTCGATTCCTTAGATCAAGATGTATTTCGACAGATCACAGGGCGGGGTATCTGGGAAAAGGTATGGGCAGGAATTTTGGCGGCTCATGAGGTCGGGTTTGATCCATTGAAGCTGAATGTAGTGGTTGTCCCTGAAGTAAATGATCGTGAAGTTTTGGACTTAGCGGCTTTGAGTATTGATCGGCGTTGGCATATCCGTTTTATTGAGTTCATGCCAATTGGAAATGACAGCTTGTTTAATCACAAAGGTTGGGTTGATTCTGCAAGTTTGCGCCAGCAAATACGCGATCGCTATGGCTTGGATGAAGGCAACTGTAAAGGGAATGGTCCCGCCGATGTATTTCAGATTCCCAATGCATTGGGAACAGTTGGCTTTATTAGTCAGATGTCTGAATGTTTTTGCGATCGCTGTAATCGGGTTCGACTGTCTGCTGATGGCTTACTACGCCCTTGTTTGCTCAATGAAACTGGACAGATTGATCTCAAAACTCAAATGAGGCAGGGTAAGAGTTTTGCTGACCTGAGACTAGCTTTACGAGATTTGCTGAGTCTCAAAGCCGAAATTAATTTTAAAGATCGCGATCGCGGTACGGTCGGACAAAAAAGCTACTTCCGCACCATGTCTCAAATCGGAGGGTAAGTGACGGATATTTTTAGAGCCAAAGGCTCTAAAAATATTCGCAAAAAAGGATTTGCCTAAGCAAATCCTGATTATTTATTTGATTGTAGAAATACAAAATATCCCTTCGGCATCAGCAGCCACCATACCGTATGTGTAGCGGATAGCTTTAGGTCTACTGATTTGCGCTTACTCCTTTCGGAAGTAATTGCCATTTCGGGGATACTAGACCCACACGGGGGGGAATAGGATGGGTCTATTGAAAGATTAACTTATTTCAACCATGTTGGCAATAGTTCATCCAAATTTTTTAAGATTTTGTTCAGTGACAAAGCCAAGGAACGAGTTGCGGCGCGTAGCACCGCAACTCGTTCCTTGGCTTTTGATTTTGGCGACATCTATAAAAGCCCTAAAATCTACAGAACAGAGCCACAGCTTTTTGGGTTTTAAGGTTTCTTTTTAAATACAGCGCTTTGCGCTGTTATAAAACCCAGAGAAATTTTTGAAAGTGCCGCTTCGCGGCACTTTCAAAAATTTCTCTATACCTTTTAAAGTCTCAATAGGCTGTATTGAATTTTGATAATTGAGTCGTTGTAATTTTTTGTGGCACTATATACTTGAGTCTTTGCCCCATAACGTATTTAATTCTTTATGCTTTCGATTAAGCAAATTCGCCACGCCTTAACGACCAAAGAACGCTCAGCAACAGAGATTGCTCAAGAATTTTTGGAGCGTATTAATCGTCTTGAACCTCAATTACATAGCTTTGTGACCGTTACGCCAGAATTGGCGATCGCCCAAGCCACAGCCATTGATGATGCGATCGCCGCAGGCGAAGAATTACCAGCCCTTGCAGGCGTACCAATGGGCATCAAAGATAATATGTGCGTCAAGGGAATGCCTACCACTTGCGGCTCAAAGATGTTGCAAAATTTTGTGCCTCCCTACGAAGCTACGATTACAGCCAAATTGCGATCGGCGGGAGCGGTCATGGTCGGTAAAACTAACCTTGATGAATTTGCAATGGGTAGCTCCACCGAAAATTCGGCGATCGCCCTCACCGCTAACCCTTGGAATACAGAGTATGTCCCTGGTGGATCATCGGGCGGCTCGGCAGCAGCCGTAGCAGGCGGCGAATGTGTAATTGCGACTGGTTCCGATACAGGCGGCTCAATTCGTCAGCCCGCTTCATTTTGTGGTGTGGTGGGACTAAAGCCTACCTACGGGTTAGTCTCTCGATTTGGACTGGTTGCCTTTGCTTCATCCCTCGATCAGATTGGTCCTTTTTCCCGTACCGTGGAAGATGCCGCCATATTTTTAGGAGCGATCGCGGGTTATGACCCCAAAGACTCCACCAGCATTAAGGCTGATGTCCCTGACTATGCAGCTCTACTAACTCCAGATTTGACTCAATCCCTCAAGGGCAAAAAAGTTGGCGTGATTACGGAAACCTTTGGAGAAGGTTTAGATAGTGAAGTTGAAGCAGCCGTAAGAAAAGCGATCGCCCATATGGAAAGCATGGGCGCTGAAGTATACGAGATTTCCTGTCCGCGCTTTCGCTATGGCTTACCCACCTATTACATTATTGCTCCATCGGAAGCATCGGCAAATCTAGCGCGATATGACGGTGTGAAATATGGACTTCGCGATAAAAATTCGACAACTCTGTTGAGTATGTATGAGAATACGCGCGAACAGGGCTTTGGTGCTGAAGTGAAGCGGCGGATTATGATTGGAACCTATGTACTATCTGCTGGTTACTATGATGCCTACTACATCAAAGCTCAGAAAGTAAGAACTCTAATTGTTCAAGACTTTCAAAAAGCATTTGAACAGGTAGATGTTTTGGTATGTCCAACCGCGCCAACAACTGCTTTTAAGGCAGGCAGTAAGACCGAAGATCCACTTGGTATGTATCTATCGGATTTAATGACAATTCCTGTAAACCTTTCGGGTTTACCAGGAATTAGTATTCCCTGTGGTTTTGACTCTAAGGGAATGCCCATTGGATTGCAAATGATTTCTAATGTGTTAAGGGAAGATGTGTTGTTGCAAGTTGCCTATGGCTATGAGCAATCGACACAATGGCATCAACAAAGTCCTAACATATAGAAAAAGCGGCGCGAAGCGTCGCTTTTTCGCTTTTGTTTTTTGATATTGTTAAGTAACTAGGCAAAAGAAACCTTAAAACCCAAAGAGCTGTAGCGCACGCGCAGCGTGCGCTACAGCTCTTTGGGTTTTGGGTTTAATTATGTTTGGCTACTTAACTGGTTTGTCTAATATTGCGGTGGATGGATATCGTTTTTTGAGAATATAAATGAAGTCTATTAGAATCTGTTGGGCTTCGTTGGGGAGGTTGTCAATTTCTTAATAGATGGGGTTTCTAGCATAGAGGTGTAGCAGATCTTGCGTTGCTTTTATTTAGAACTTATGCAAATCAACCAAGAACTAAAGTTCTTGGCTCAAAGCTAAAGTCAGTTAAAACTGACTAATGAAAGTCTCAAATCAACCTTTTTCAGGAGGTTTGAGCTTTTAGTTCGCAATTTGTTGCAGGGTTAGTATGTAAGTTCTAATAATGTTTGGTGATATGTTGGTTTAAGGCAAATATGTGAAGTTATGACTCAGCCGCTAGATTTTTCTAATCAGGATTTGCGAAATCGCTCGTTTAAGGGGCGTGATGATCTTGCAGGTGCGGATTTTCGGAAGTCAGATATACGGGGCTGTGACTTTAGCGGCGTGAATTTGGAAGGTGCAGATTTTTCTGGTGTAAAGGCAGGTCAGAGCGGCAAACAGATATTTATCGCGTTTGCGTTTGCGGGTGCGGGTGCATTTGCCGTTGCGTTTGCCGTTACGTTTGCGGATGTGATTACGTTTGCCATTGCGGTTGCGGTTTCGGGTGTATTTGTGTTTGTGGGTGCGCTTGCGGGTGTGGGTGCGCTTGTGTTTGCGGGTGTGAGTGCGTTCGCGGGTGCGGGTGCGGTTAGGGAGTTCGCTAAAGGAAACATTGCTGGAGGAATTTGGATACTCTTTAGCGCCTTATTCTTTCTGTATCTGTCATACAGTCTTTTGTTGAAAGCAATCGAAGAGATTCGCAATTTAACGGGAACTTCTTTTAAAGATGCAAAACTCAGCAAGGCAAGATTCACGAACGCGATTTTGAATAATTGCGATTTTACAGATGCGAACCTCTATCAAGTTGACTGGACTCACTCCCGATTCAAACGCTGTAAGTTCTTCGACAATCTTGGCATTCGCAAAGTTCGAGAGCTTTGCATATCGCGGATTGGGACTAATGAGGACTTTAGTTTCATTGATCTATCAGCACTACATCTTGTTGGTGTAAATTTGACTGGCGCGAATCTCATTAACTCGAATCTCAATGGTTCCGATCTCAGTCAAGCTATCCTCGAAAATACGATTTTAGCCAAGTCCAAAGCGATAGAAACTGACTTTAGTAGAGCAAATTTTACAGGCGCTTGCATTGAGAACTGGGCAATCACCTCCGAAACTTCTCTTACTGACACTATTTGCGATTATATATTTCTCGATCTCGATAAAAAAGAATGCAAACCCGCAAGCGGAAAATTCGAGCAAGGAGACTTTGCAAAGTTAGTCAATCAGTTTACAACCACCTTAGATTTCCTCTTTCGTAATGGCATCGATCCTGAAGCCTTTGACTTCGCGCTCAATAACTTGATCGAAGATTACGACAAAATGGGAATCTCGCTCAAAGGAGTCGAAGATCTCGGCGATGGAGATAAATGGGTTCGCTTTAACACTGCTCCCGATGCACCTAAACAGGAAATGCACGCCAAATTTACCGAAGACTATCAGGCAATACATTCTCAATTAGAAACTTCACGCAATAAAGTATGGGAACTGCAACAAAAACTCGATCGCATTGATTTAGAAAACAAATTAGAAAGATTTGAAATCGAAAAACAATTAGCCGTAGCACAGGCACAACTCAAAGAACGCCCCACCTCGCAATATTTACAAGATTTGGTTTATCATCAAACTAATCAACTCGGACAGCAAAAACTACTGTACGCACCCAACTCTAACTTTAGTGACACCATGACAGACAAATCTATCCAATCAGGCGGCGATGTCTTCTTTACTGGCAGAGATAACTTAGGCGTAACTGGCAAAGACCAACAAGGCGTAGCAGGTCGCGACATTAGCGGCACTGTCACCAACACAATTCAACAACTCCGCGAAACCAACCAACCCGAAGCCCCACAACTATCCGATCTGCTAGAAGAATTACAAAAAGCCGTCGAAAGCTCCGCCGAACTAGCCGAACCCGACAAAGAGAAAGCTCTAGGATATCTCAATCAAATCGGGGAAATGTCCGCCAAAGAACCAGAACAAAAAAAGGGAATGTTGCCCATG
>JBBQRB010000205.1:0-5723 GCA_038215315.1 Pseudanabaenales cyanobacterium | reverse complement strand
ACAAGTCACCAAGAACTAAAGTTCTTGGCTAAAAGCTTAAGTCAGTTTCAACTGACTTAAGCTTTTAGCCCGCAATTTATTGCAGGGAATTTTTCGCAAAAAACAAGGCAATTAAACTCCTTGTTCTCAGTAAGATTTGCTTTGCTAACTCAGGTAAATAAACGTTGTCTATGCAGTGGTTTAAGTTCAATTGGCTGAGTATCAAGTCCAAACTGATTGTAATGTTGTTGACAGTTAGTAGTAGTTCTATTCTTGTGACAGCTTATCTGGGCTATCAAAGTGGAAAATCTAATCTGACCGATCGCGTTTTTAACCAGCTAACCAGTGTTCGCGCTTCCAAGGCTTATCAAATCGAATCCTATTTCAAAACAATCCGCAATCATGTGCAGACATTGAGTAATGATCTATCAACTGCCTCAGCGATCGCGGAATTTACTAATGCCTATCGTCAGCTTGAGAATGTACCTTTACCTAACGATGCATCTCCTAAAATTAGAGCCTATTATCAGAATGAATTCTTACCTAAATTAGCAAAAACAGAACAAGGATCTCCCGTTCTCAATTCTTTTTTACCAGAATCAATTGCTAGCAATTATCTGCAATATCATTACATCGCCAATAATGCTAACCCTCTTGGCAAAAAGCAACTTTTAGATAGAGCTAACGACAGCAGCGAATATAGCCGTATACATCAGCGTTATCACCCCATCTTCCGCAATATCATTGAGAAATTTGGCTACTACGATCTGTTCTTGATTGATCCAGAGGGTCGAATTGTTTATACAGTTTATAAAGAGACCGATTTTGCTACTAGTCTTACCATTGGCGCTTATAACGAAAGTAATCTTGCCCGCCTTTTTGCATCAGTCCGCCGATCCAAAGAGAAAGACTATGCGAAAATTATCGACTTGGAGTCCTATGCACCTTCCTATGGCGCTCCAGCCGCGTTTATTGCCGCTCCCATTTACAGTCAAGATAAATTTATCGGAGTTCTCGCAGTTCAGGCTCCCGTTGATGAAATTAATAATGTAATGACTGGTAATCGCAAATGGGAAGGCGATGGTCTAGGCAAAAGTGGAGAAACATACTTAGTCGGACAAGATTATTTAATGCGATCAATTTCTCGTTTTCTGATCGAAACTCCTGAAGAATATATTCAAACCTTACTTAAGTTAGGAGTTGACCAAAAAACAATCAATCGCATTAGAAAGTACAACACATCAGTCTTAGCTCAGGTTGTGCGTACCCCTGCCGTTGAAGAATCTCTCATGGGAAAGCAAGGACTCAAGCTGATTCGTGATTATCGAGATATTCCCGTTCTTAGTTCCTATGCTCCTTTACAAATAGAAGGATTGAAATGGGCAATCTTATCAGAAATTGATCTCGCCGAAGCCTATGCGCCAATTTATGATTTTGAACGCCAGTTATTAATTTCCGCGACCTTATTGATGCTGTTGGTGATTTTTTTGGCAATGGCAATGGCTTCTTTATTTGTGAAGCCAATTAATCAGTTGATCGAAAATGCTCGTAAAGTAGCTGGTGGTCAACTAGATGCGATCGCTATCTTAGAAAGTCAAGATGAATTTGGCGAGCTAGCTCAATCCTTTAACTTAATGGTTTCTAGCCTACGCGACCAGACTGACTTGGTCGAAGAAAAGAATCGTGAAAATGAGCAGTTGTTGCTAAGTATATTTCCTGCTGCGATCGCCAAGCGACTAAAACAAGGAGAGAAAAATATTGCGGAAAGTGCCTCTAATGTGACTGTCCTGTTTTCTGATTTAACAGGCTTCTCAAAGTTGTCAGATTCGCTGACAGCTTACGAGATTGTTAGCATTCTTAATGATCTAGTTACCAGCTTTGATGAGACGGCTGAGCGCTATGGGATGGAGAAAATTAAAACTATTGGTGACAGCTATATGGCAGTGTGCGGTTTATCTGTGCCTTATCTCGACCACGACAAGCGCTCAATTGATTTTGGATTGGAAATGCAGGCGATCGTGCGGCGCTTTAGCCAAGAACGCGGCTTCCACTTGAATATCAGTCTAGGAATTAATTCAGGTGATATCGTAGCGGGAATTGTCGGCAGAAATAAATTTATTTACGATGTTTGGGGAGACACGATCAATATTGCTAGTGCTTTAAAGAATGCTTGTCCTGAAGGAACGATTATTGTTTCTCAAGAAATTTACAATCGATTATGCGATCTATATAAATTCATACCGATGGCTTCTAAAGTCGAACATGGTGCAATTTTGTTGCAAGCATGGCAGCTCACGCTTAACAGCGAGCAAATCAAAACCTAAAAGAGAGAGGCGACGCGGTGCGTCGCCTCTCTCTTTTAGGTTTTAGACTGGCGGCAGATCTATACCTATTAAGGCTTTAAAGGGTACGGAGGAACTTTTGAAAGTGCCGCAAAGCGCTGTAAGTCTTATACTGAAAACAGTATAGGACTTAGAATATGGCAATTGTGATCGCAGGTGAACGGAGTGGCGTAGGCAAAACCACAGTGACTTTGGCGTTATTAGCAGCATTGAAGGCGCGATCGCCATCTCATCAATCTCCAGTCCAATCCTTTAAAGTTGGACCTGATTACATCGATCCCATGTTCCATTCGTACATCACAGGGCTACCCTGCCGCAATCTCGATCCTGTACTGACTTCCGAAAGCTATGTCAGATCATGCTTTGCCAAACATTCCCACAATGCAGATTACTCTCTAATTGAAGGAGTCATGGGGCTATTTGACGGTGCAACAGGCAAAGATGATACTGCCAGCACCGCCCATGTAGCCAGATTGCTTGACATACCCGTAGTTCTAATTCTCAACTGCGCTAGCACTTCTCGTTCCATTGCCGCGATCGCTCACGGATATCGCACTTTTGATCCCAGAATCGAGATTGCAGGTGTGGTTCTCAATCGTGTCGGTAGCGATCGCCATTTAGAATTGCTCACTCAGGCTTTAGAGCCGCTAAACTTGCCAATTTTGGGAGTTCTTCGCCGCCAAGATGACATCTCCATTCCCGATCGCCACCTAGGACTGATTCCTACTGCCGAAATGTCCGATCTTGATGGCATTATTGAGCGATTAGCTCATCTAGGTGAGACTTGCTTTGATTGGGAGAAGCTATTGCCATTAATGGGAAGCCCTCACCCCTCAGACCACTCTCCCAATAAGAGAGCGGCTGGGGATGAGGGTAGAATTCGTATTGCGATCGCTCAAGATCAAGCATTCAGTTTTTACTATGCTGATAATCTTGATTTGTTCACAGAAATGGGCGCAGAGCTAATTCCTTGGAGTCCAATTAGCGATCGCGCCTTACCTGAAAATATTCAAGGCTTATACTTCGGCGGTGGCTTTCCTGAAGTATTTGCCGCAGAGCTTACCGAAAATAAAACGGCAAGGGAATCAGTTCATCAAGCCATCACATCAGGAATACCAACTTATGCTGAATGTGGCGGTCTAATGTATCTTTGCGATCGCATTGTTGACTTTCAAGAAAAATCCTTCCCGATGGTAAATATTTTCCCGACTGCGGCGAAAATGGGAAAGCGGCTCACTCTAGGATATCGGCAGGCGATCGCATTGCAAGATAGCCCCCTAGTTAAAACAGGCGATCGGGTCTGGGGGCATGAGTTTCATCGCTCATCTTTAACAGAAATTGGCAATCGTCCTCTCTATTCTCTCCAAGGCTATGATTCTGATTTGCAATATCCTTCCGAAGGCTGGCAAAACTACCAAGTTCATGCGTCTTATGTCCATGTCCATTTTGGAGCGCAAACTCATCTATTAGACAGCTTTTTGGCTAATTGTCAAAACTCATAAAAGAAGAAATGGCGCAAAGCGCCATTTCTTCTTTTAGATGACATCAGCAAATGTTCGTTCCATTTTTCTGAAGTACCAAATACCGCTCCAAAGCAACAAAAACACTAACCCTACTGAAAGTAAAAATCCTGGTACATATATAGATGCATTACCGCCAAGAATTGCCCATCGAAAGCCGTCAATCACCCCCACCATCGGATTGATAGAATACAGCAAGCGCCATTGCTCAGGAACAATAGCACTGCTAAAACCAACTGGAGAAATATATAACCCAAACTGGATTATGAAAGGTACAACAAAGCGAAAATCTCGATATTGAACGGTCAAAGCTGCTAGCCATAGCCCAACGCCCATCGAAGCGGCACAAGCAATCAGAATAAAAATCGGCAATGTCAAAATGCGCCAATCAGGAACAAAGTTATACCATGCCATCAATCCTAAAAGAATTATTCCTGAAATTAAAAAGTCAACAAAGCTAACAATTACTGCACTAGTTGGCACAATTAGTCTAGGAAAATAAACCTTAGAAATCAAATTAGCATTACCAACCAAACTGCCACTACATTCACTCAAAGCATTAGAAAAAAACTGCCAAGGCAGCATACCCGCAAAGACGAGAATTGGGTAAGGAACTCCTTGAGAAGGCAATTTAGCCAACTGTCCAAATACTACGGTAAAAACAACCATTGTCAAAAATGGTCTAATCAACGCCCAAGCAATACCGATCGCAGTTTGTTTATATCTCACCAAAATATCGCGCCAAGCCAAAAAATAAAATAGTTCTCGATAGCGCCACAAGTCTTTCCAATATTGACTTTCTGTCCGTCCAGCTTCGATTACTAGTTCTTTTTGAGAAATGTTAATTTGGTCATCCATGAAGTTAAAACTTAGAATAAATTTAAATGTAAACTAACAGCCGTCTTGAGATTAAACAACTAAGAAATTTGATTATTACATTTTTAAGACTATCTCTACGGTCAATCTCATGTTACATTTCCTCTAAGTCTAAAGTAAAGTTTCACCCTAAGTTCTAGGTAGATCGGACTATGCAAATTCTATTTATCACTCCAAACACCGAAGATTATCTAGCGGATGGTCTTTTTCACGGATTTAAGACACTCTTGGGGAGTAAAATCACTGACTTTCCTCGTAGTGAATATATGTATAAGCAGGAGGTCGATGATAAACATTTACTTTATGGGAAGGGATTTACACTTTACCGCACTATTGATGAACATCCCATCGATCGTTTTCATATCAAGAAAAAACTCTACGAAGGATACTTCGACTTGATAATTTTTTCAGATATTTTTAGACATTTTGGTCTATTCGTTGAATTATATCCCTATCTCTCTTACGAGAATACAGCAATAATTGATGGCAATGATAGCGTTCGCCCTTATCCATTTGGGATGAGTTATTTTCTAAAAAAGCCAGAATTATGGTTTTTGCCTAGAGCACACAAGCATTTTCGCTACTATAAACGTGAATGGACTCCAGAAACTATTCGTTTTTTATGGTACAAGCTTCCACCTTCTTTTCTCAGTAGATTCCTTCCCGTTCCTAAAAACCTTCGTCGTATTGCTTTTAGTTTTCCTGCTGAAAAAATTGTTAAGGATTTGCCACAAAAAACCAAGCTATTTCCAAAACATGTTGTCGATCCTGAAGTAGTTGCCAACTTACCTGACAGCAAAATAACTTATGCATTTTCTGATGAATCAGAATACTATGCTGACTTACAAACTTCTAAGTTTGGCATCACAACTAAGAAAGCGGGTTGGGAATGTCTTCGTCATTATGAGATTGCAGCTAATGGGAGTGTTCCTTGTTTTCGTGACTTGGATAAAAAAGAAGAGACTTGTGCTCCTTATGGTCTAAACGAGACTAATTGCATTATCTA
>JBBQRB010000204.1:0-5752 GCA_038215315.1 Pseudanabaenales cyanobacterium | reverse complement strand
AAATAAGCGATCGCATTAATGCGATCGCTTATTTCTTTTTGATCTAACTTTGAAAAACTTGGGCGGTAGTTAGCTTTAATTCTGGGAAAAGAATTGAAGTAATCACTTGTTCACCTTCATAGACCTTCTCCTCATAAAATCCCTCAACCCATTCTAAAACAGTCACCTTCAACAAAAGTGGATCGACGATCCAATACTCAGTTATTCCCCTTGCTGCATATTCTGATCGCTTGTAACGATAATCGCGATCGCTTTGATTGGGACTCACTACTTCCACTACTAAGGCTGGTGCAGGCATATCAGGCACCACGATCGAGCGATTTGCGCCTTTCATTACCGCCGCTAACTCTTCGGAAAATATTACTAAGTCAGGAATCCGCATCCGCGAGCCTGTAGTGATAATTTCAGTTTTCATGGATAGCCGATAGGGCGGGACTCCCTGCTGTAAAAAACAAGCAAACAAAAAAGACGCAATCCTTCGATTGGTTTCACTTTCCGAAGCCATCAGTATTATTTCTCCATCCTCAAATTCGTACAGTGCCTCTGTGTCATCGTCATAAACCAAAAACTCCTCAAGGGTTATTTTTTTGGTTATAGCGCGATCGCTAGTTTTATCTAATGCAATAGTCATAATTGCTTTACTTTTTAGATTTTTTGTACAAGTTCTTACTTAATAGCCTAACAACTTCCGAGTGTTTTTTTAACTAATACAAAACCAAAAAAAGATGTAACGCACGCGCAGCGTGCGTTACATCTTTTTTTGGGTTTTGTATTTAATTATGTGTTTGCCATTACCTGATTCATCGACAGTGAAATATTAGGGAAAATATCAGAGATAATGCGATCGCTGTCTTTGCAAATCTTTTCAGTATAAACTCCATCTGCTAAGGTTAATACCGAAAAAGTTCCTAACAAAAAGTCAATGATCCAATATTCGGGAATCCCAAATTCGGCATATTCTTGACGCTTCTCAACAGTATCTACTGTGCGACAAGTTGGACTGACGATTTCAATAACTAGCAAACATGGCTCATACAACATATCTGGCTGATTGCCTAAGCTTTTTTTCTGTTCGAGAGTCATCACTAAGACATCAGGGCGGCGCGTTCTTTTGCCGTTGAATATTTCGGTACTGTTAACACGAACACAATATGGATGATTAAATTCATTGATTGCTGACTGTAAAAAGAAGGCAAAAAACATCATCAAATCATTATGAAATACTGATGCTGGACTCACTTCAACTAATAATTCTCCATCGTTAAATTCATAGTGATTGTCAGTGCCATCTTCATAGGTGAGATATTCCTCAAAGGTCATTTTTCGGGTTGTGGTGACAGTCATTGTTTTCCAGCCTAAAAAAGATAAAACCCATAGATATCAGTCGATCTTACACCAAAGTCCGATCAAACCAAATCCAAATTTTTTGTAAAAGCCCCGCAAAGCGGGGCTTTTACAAAAAATTTAGTGGTGGGTTTGTTCTCAATCTGCTACAACTTTTTAACTATGGGTGTGAAGGCAATGAACAAAAACTAAACCTTGGTAGATTTCTTTAAATGCCTACGTAATAGCCAATCTCCGCCCAAAATCGCTAAACCACCTGTCGCCTCAAACTCAAAGGGGACAGCCGTAGCAGCCGTGGCATTGATGTCGAAAGAGTTGAAAATAGTACTGTTACCATAGCTTGTGCCATTATCATCACTAAACTGATAACTGTTAAAAGTAATACCACTAATCCCTATTGGCGTAACCGCAGGATCGTTAGTGTTCCAATTAAAATTATCACCAGCCGTAGCATCAACTAGTAGCCAATAGAGGGTATCAGCAGCAAATGTGAAGGTAGAAGTGGGCGTGAAGGTGAAGTTATTAACCGTATCACTACTAGATGTAGGATTAGTGAATAGTACAGACTGGAGTGCTGCCCCCAAAGGACTCATGCTGGTTTTAGCGGCACTTTTCAATAACTTTCTGTACTACTCAAAGCCTCAATAGGCTGTACTATGAATTTAAATTTCATGATCTACTAAGTAGATGGGCAAAAGAAACCTTAAAACCAAAAAAGCTGTAGCGCACGCTGCGCGTGCGCTACAGCTTTTTTGGTTTAATTACGTCTATCTACTTATCAGTTAATCGGCGTAGCTAAGACTTTTTGAGAGCAATTAAGCCCTTTTTAAGCTGTCGCGAAACAGTGACAGCACTAATACCTAAAGTTTCGGCGACTTCATGATGGGTAAATTCTTTTAAAAATATAAACTCGACCACCTCACGAGTGCAATCTTCTAATTTGCGCGATGCTCGCGCTAGAGTACAAGCGACTACTGATATTTAATGTTTCTAAGAAAAAGAGCAATGGCGGCGCATCGCGCCGCCATTGCTCTTTTTCTTATTGCATTTGGTCATATTTTTTATTGAACCGTTTCTTAGCTTGATCATAAACTTCTACCGTAATCGATGAGAAATTATTCTCTAGGGCATAGGTTTCGATTTTTTTACGGGCAAAAGGACGTACAAAAAAGGGAATATCCTTCAGCTTGACTTCAGCTTCAGCCGTCCACACAATCTTTTCACTCATTGGTTCTTATTAGTTTCTTCATAGTTACTGTAACAAATTGTAACTTAGCGATCGCCCCACGCCTTCAAAAGCTCCAGAGCTTCATCGCACCAATCAATCCAGCCTTGCTCAAAATTAACACCACGGCGGAGCGTCAAGTAAGCAAATTGCGCTGCTTTTGAGCGTTCTTGCATAGATGAAAAAAAGTTACGTTCGATCGCATGATAAGTTTCGAGTTGATGATGATGTAGTTGGCGATGAGCTTGAATTTTTTGGATAGTTTCATCTTCAGGAAGCAGATGTCCTGCATAAATTTTAATCAGAAATTCGTCTTTGACTGAGGCAAGTTCACTTTTGGGTTGTAGCCATATTTTGAGGTTAGATAAGCCCAGATCAGTTACGGAAAATATTTTTTTGTCTGGTCGTCCCTCTTGGGCGATCGCCTCAGCAATGATCAAGTTTTGTTGCTCTAGTTTAGTCAGCTCTCGATAAATTTGCTGATGGGTCGCTTGCCAAAAGAATCCCACTGAGCCATCAAATTGTTTAGCTAAGTCATAGCCGCTTTTGGGCTGATCAAGTATAGAAACCAGAAGAGCATAAGCTAGAGACATTTTATTGAGATTTGATTTGTCGATTGTTTTAAGTAGTTAGACAGCATTTTAAGGCTTTATGTAAGTAGCTAACCCAAAAAGCTGTGGCACACGCTGCGCGTGCGCCACAGCTTTTTGGGTTTTAAGAAAGCGCAAAGCTCTGTAGCGGTCAAAAAATTGGAGTTGACATATGCACTTAGTTGAGTATATTCTATCAAGCATATTCAACTAAGTGCATATCAACTTCATTGAATGTAAAACTTTAACGGCGATCTGCAAGAAGAATTTGGTGGCTCTAAGTGGCTGCTATTACAGACTCCTAGCTAAAAAGAAGGAAAAATCATGACTGCAACTATTCAAAAACAAGCATCTTGGGCAAAGGCGATCGCAAAACCAGCGACAGAATTTCCACTCACTCAACTCTCGCTTATTTCTGGCAAGATTCCTGAGAACTTCAAGGGTTCCCTTTATCGCAATGGTCCCGCTCGGCTGGGACGTGGTGCAGAGCAAGTTGGACATTGGTTTGATGGAGATGGGGCAATCTTGGCGGTACATTTTGCGGAAGGTCAAGCTCGCGCTACTTATCGCTATGTGCAGACAGAAGGATATTTAATCGAAGAGAACGCTAATAAATTGATCTTCGGTAACTATGGCATGGCTCCCACTGGTTCGTGGCTGAATCGCTTCGGTAAGTCATCCAAAAATGTGGCGAATACCTCCGTAATCGCTCTGCCTGATAAGTTGCTGGCGCTCTGGGAAGGTGGCTTACCGCATTCTCTAGATTTGGAAACTCTGGAAACCTATGGTTTAGAAAATCTGGAAGGGCTGGAAAATCATTTACCCTATTCCGCCCATCCCAAGCGTGATCCGCACACTGGAGAAATCTTTAACTTTGGTATTTCCTATGGAAAGAATGCAACTTTGCACATCTATCGCAGCGATCGCAATGGCAAATTGATCATTAAAAATCAGATTAACCTTCAAGGGCTATCGATGGTGCATGATTTTGTCATGGCGGGAGATTATTTGATCTTCTGTGTGCCTCCTCTGCGGATGAGTCCAATTCCAGTATTGCTAAACTTGCAGAGCTTCAGCGAGTCATTGCAATGGAAGCCCCAAGAAGGAATGGAAATACTCGTATTCAATCGCCATGATCTGCAATTAGTTAGTCGCGGCAATGCTGAACCTTGGTATCAATGGCACTTTGGTAATGGTTTTAGCGATCGCGATGGCAATATTGTCTTTGATCTAGTGCGCTATCCCGACTTCACGACCAATCAATATCTTAAGGAAGTGGCATCGGGCAGAACTAAAACCGCAGCTAAAGGAACGCTGTGGCAAATGCGCCTCAATCCGATTACAGGAGAGTTTCTCGAAGCTTCCCAACTGATTGATCGGGGTTCTGAGTTTCCTAGCGTTGCGCCTGCGGAAGTTGGACAAAAATCTCGCTACACCTATCTGTCAATCCATCGCCCTGATGCCTTAATCGAGCAAGAGTTGTTTGGTACGATCGCCCGCTATGACTATGAGACTAATACTCTTACCGAAGCTAATCTCGGCGAAAATCGCTATCCGATGGAGCCATTATTTGTCGCTGCTCCTGCTAATTCTGAGACTGGCTGGGTGATTACTGTTGTTTTTGACGGCGATCGCGAATGTTCTGAAGTATGGCTATTTGATCGCGATCGCTTAGATTGCGAACCTGTTTGTCGCCTAGCGTTGCCTAGCATTGTGCCAATGGGTTTTCACGGCACATGGCGATCGTAAGCAAAAGTTTCTAAGACCCTCTCCCATTAAGGGCGAGGGGAACCAGAAAACTCATCCCCCAACCCCTTCTCCCCTCGTGGGAGAAGGGGTTGGGGGATGAGGGAGGATCTTCGATCTGCGTAAAGTGAATTAATAAAATTAGCCTTGCTTTCAAATATAATTGGAGTGCTTACTCATTAGAACGCTCGATTAATGCCACCAAGGTTGCAAGTAAAAAATGAAGACTGTTCACCGCTAGGGTTGTATGTTCTTCAATATTTAGAAGAGCAGGACATTAGTATGAATCATCTTGCCGAATTGACAGGTGTGCCGCAACCTAGGCTACGGGGAGCGTGTTTTAAAGGAACCTGTCCCACTCCAGAGACATTACGCAAATTAGCCAAAATAATGGGTAAGCACCATTTAGAGCTTTACACTCTTGCCTATCAAGGACGAATTGAACAAGTTGCTGAAGATGTTGATGATAATTTGCTAGATATTTTAATTAGGCAGATGTTAGAAACCGCGCGCGAGCTTAATCTGGCTATGCCTAAGGTTCAGCCATCTAAGGCAAAAGTCCGTAAAGCCCTGATGGAATTGGGCTTTCGCGAAAAACGTGAGGAGATTCCATGATTAGCGGCGCTTCGCGCCGCTAATCATGGAATCTCGCAGGAGAGGGGAACCAGAAAACTAATCTTGCTCCCCTTCTCCCCTCGTGGGAGATGGGGTTGGGGGATGAGGGGGACTATTTTCGCTCTGCGTAAGGTAATTACTTAATCTATTCTTAGGTTTGACGGTACTTGCAATAAAGATTGCTCTAACTGCACAATGGTAATCGGCTTACTGATGCAAGCATCTATGCCTA
>JBBQRB010000203.1:0-5969 GCA_038215315.1 Pseudanabaenales cyanobacterium | reverse complement strand
AAGAAATGGTCAGGTTTTTCTAAAGCAATACTTCGGAGAGTTGTTAAAAGCCAACGAAAGAATAAGGGTTTCAGCAAAAAACTGTCCGCTGCTAAAGAGCTATTCACTGATGCTGATAGCTTTAGAGTGCGCTTTACCGATACTAAATAGCTGCTGACGAGAAGTTACTGCTACTGGCTGTTGCAGTGCCTGAGGCGTTCATACTCTTCCATGCCATTGAGTCTATAAAGTAGTTTGTGTCAGTAAATGACTAGATGTTTAGGGAGTGCGGTTTTAAGCACAGTATCAAACAGAGTTTCCATTTCTATCTCGCCATTTGAGGGTTGATAAGTAGGCAAGCATAATTAAACCCAAAACCCAAAGAACTGTACCATGCGCGGAAATTCTTTTTTGAAGAAAGTTTCATAGGCGCTGTTAGGAACTGCTAAAAATAGTTTGCGGTCTGGATAGACTGATTTTAGTCCTACTCTATAGTTAATGAACTGTCCAGCAGCTAAATGAAAATCGCTCAGTGATGAATTGCCAATAAAACTTTTGACTTCTACGGCAATTTTCTCACTATTGCGTTCGGCAGCGATAAGTCTTTCAGCAACAAGGTCTATATAAAGCTCAGAATCTCCTACTTTTAAAGAAAATGGATCGTCAGCAATCCTCCAACCGTCCTTTATCAGTGCATTTTTAGCTGCATCATGAGATAAATCTCTTGCCATTTTTGTTTTCTCGTATCCTGTCACATTAGTCGGATAGCGATCTCTATCCTGCAAAATTTAGAAAACAAGAGTTTGAGAGATCGTTTTTGGGGGTGATTATGGGGCGATCGCTGTTGTGTCGAATTTTGGAGATCAAGGTTGGTGCGATCATTGCATCTTTGATTGTCTCTTCTACTTCTTCGCTTAACATTTTCATCGGTTCGTTAATTTTCTTCTATGCATCTTTCATTCTCTGGCACTTTATTTCTACGCTACTCCCTAATTGAAGAATGGCGCTTCGCGCCATTCTTCAATTATTTACCCAATAACTTCTTAGGAAGATTAACTAGTTTTTTCCATACCATGATAATCAAGTTTTCCATTTTGAGAATAATCTCATCAAACCAGAAAACAACCGTCATTACAGGACTATACGCATATCCTAAAATAGTTGCCTGAGCTTCAATCCAAGCCCTAAGAGGTCGTTCATTTTCTGTATGAATAGATTGGTAAGACAGTCCCTCTTCTATAAAAAACGAACCTCCCTCTAGACGATCTTGGGATAGTTGAGATGTCGTGGTCTCGAAAAATTGTAACTCCCCTGAAGAATTAAGTGCGATTAGGTCTGGCGAGTTGGTAAAAGCAACGGATTCGTATTCTAATGGAAGCGGCCAAGGGCCATTATCATCAGCAAATAGGGATTCTATTGTTAGTGAGGCTGATTTACTAATTTCGATACTATTTGTTGCTTCTAGTTCTGAGGGCGATCGCTGTTTACCAAAGAAGTAGTCAACCGCATCTTCAATTAATTTGCGTAGACGCTGGATTTGATCATCTAGTTTAATTTGTCCAAAGCTATCTGAGTTACTATCGAGAATTGCTTCGGCATTTTCCAATCTTTCTAATTTATCTTTACTTTGATCATCGCTCTTATCATCCTTTAGCGATCGCCTGCTGGTGAAATAGTCAATTGCGGCGGTGAGCAATTCTTGTAAACGAGATAAGTTTGCACCTCTATCAATTGAGTCGCTATTTTTAATTTTACTTGATGAGGATAGATCAAATTTACGCGATCGCGATCGCTGTTTAGATTTGGGATCATCAGTTATAACTCTATTGTTAGAACCCTGTAGCACTTCATTGCGATTAACATCTCCGTCAAGACGATCTACTAATGAATCAGTCGTCTGTGATGAATCTTTGCCAAAAAAATAGGCGATCGCGGATTCAATTAGTTTTCGCAAATATTCAATCTTATTGTTCTCGCCCAATGCTCGGCTTTCTGACAAAGCGGTGCTTTCTTTGAGAGAATTTTGATCAGTATTTTGATTATCCTGTGCTTCTATAGTTTGCTGCCAGATTTTGGCGAAAATGTGATTAGATATGCGATTAGAAATATAAGTTTGATTTTGATCCTCATAATTCGCTAACTTAGACAAAACTAGATTGTCGCTTGGTTTAATGATTGCTGTAATGTTGCGATCTAAGCGGATTTTAGTGCGATCAATCCAATTAAAAAAGCTCAATAGGGGACGTAATAACTGGGGAGTTTTGGAGTTCAATAAATCTACTTCAGAAATTGCTTCAGAATTTTCTAAATCTGTCTTAGATTCTGATAAAAGCTCCTGAGCTTCTGATGATCGTATAGCATTTGCATCTTTTTTGTGGCGATCTAGAATCGGAAAAATCTTTTGGACATTTCTATTCAGGACATAGACAGGGTAAAGCGCCGCCCTAGCAATCTGATAGGCGAGCAGGCGTGGAACTTCCTGTAATTTCATGCTGACAAAAGCTTCAGCAATTTGCTCAAATTTTATATCAAGCGCTCGCCTTGCCCTGCGTCCTATTTGAGCAGGGAGAGATTGATCAATCCAGTTAAAAAGTCGGCTTTGAAATCTTGGCATAGATCTAATTTTGCCATTAATTAACCCTTCACGCCAATACTAGCCTCTGTAGGAATGATATAGCGCTGTAAGAAAATAAATACAATCAAAACTGGCAACATTGAAATTGCTGAACCTGCGGCAATTAGTCGCCAGTCCTCCGAAAAAGCACTAGCTAGACTAGCGATACCCCTTGGCAATGTATAAAGCTCGACCTTATCAACGATCACCAATGGCCATAAAAAATCTCCCCACATCGCCACAAAAGTAAATACTGCCAAGGTTGTGAGCGCAGGACGTGCGGCAGGTAGCATAATATGCCACCAGATCCCCAAGCTAGAACAACCATCCATATAAGCAGCTTCTTCCATTTCTTTAGGAACGCTTTGAAAAGCTTGACGTAGTAAAAATATACCGAATGCAGAAATTACATAGGGGAAAATCAAGCCAGCATAGGTGTTTTGGAGATTCAACTCTACTGCCAATATGTATAAAGGAATCATTGTGATTTGAAATGGAATCATCGTTGTGCCGATGATTGCCCAAAAGATGGTGTCTTTCCCTCTGAAATCCAACCTAGCCAGAGGAAAAGCAGCGAGGGAACAAAACAATAAATTTAAGACGACAGTAATGCTAGAAACTAAAAAGCTGTTCCAGAGATACAGATCAAAACGCGAGTTTTGCCAAACCTTGATGAAGTTGTCGAAAGTTGGTTGAGATGGCAAAAGCTGCGGTACAGATTGAAAAATATTTTCACTGGGTGACTTAAAAGCTGTACTGATAAGCCATAGCAGGGGAAATACAGTTAACGAAGCGATCGCAATTAAAACAACAAATTGGCAAGTACTTCTTAAAATACTCGAAGATGATGATGGTTGCTTCTTTGGCATTACAAAATTTGGCATTACAAAATATGTCCCATACGCTTAGGAATTGCTTCCTCAAAGTTTTTAGTAATTTGTAACAGAGATAGGCTGATCGCCTGTTCCCCATTCACCATAATTTCCAAATTACCAGTCGCATCAATGACATTCCCAATATATTGCCAAGCATTACCTAGCTGACTATTGAGATTAGCTTCAAATGCAGCGCGATCGCTATTTTTTACCGATACCACAATCCGACTCGCACCTTCACCAAAGAGAAGTTGGGTAATCTGTAAACCTTCAGGAAGAACAAGTTGAATCTTGGCGGTGAGTTTACCAGAAATACTTGACTCGGCGATCGCAACTGCCAGACCACCTTCAGAGCAATCATGGGCGGATTGGATTAAGCCTTGGGCAATGCCTTGGCGACAAGCTAATTGGACTTTGCGCTCCAGTTCAAAATCAACAGGTTGAGGGCGACCTGTGACTTCGCCAATTACTGAGGCGAGATATTCGGAACCTGCGAGACTGGCGCGATCGCTACCGAGTAAATAAATCGCATCGCCGACATTTTGCCAAGCCTGACCAACAACCTTAGTCACATCTTCGACTAAGCCCACCATGCCGATCACAGGTGTCGGATAAATCGGTTGCGAATTACCTTCAGCGTCGATAGTCTCGTTATACAGTGAGACATTGCCGCCCGTCACAGGCGTTGACAATTCACGACAAGCATCGGCAATACCGCGACAGGCTTCGTGCAGTTGCCAATAACCGATCGCGTTTTCAGGGCTACCAAAGTTCAAATTATCTGTCACAGATATCGGCTCAGAGCCAACGCAGGACAAGTTACGCGCTGCTTCAGCTACCGCAAGTTTTGCACCTTCATAAGGATCGAGATAGACATAACGCGCATTGCAATCGACAGTTGCCGCCACACCAACGAGAGAATCAATTTGGCATTGAGCCGTTTCTAGCTCACCAACACCAAAACCTTGACTGCGTAGCCGAATCACCGCCGCGTCGGCTCCACCTGGGAAGATGACCGTATTATTTTGAACTTGATGATCGTATTGGCGATAGATCCAAGATTTCGAGGCGATCGCAGGCGTATCCAGTAATTTTAAAAGCGCATCATTGGGATTTATGACAGGGAAATTTGCGATCGCAGTCTTCTCATCCCATGCCCAAGCTTTCTTGGCATAGTCAGGCGTATCAGCAAGTTGACGATGATAGATCGGCGTATTATCCGCCAACGCCGTTGCAGGAATCTCCGCCGCAACTTCACCATGCCAAAGAATCCGCACAATCGGTTCTTCTAAAATTTCACCAGCAACCACGGCATGAAGTCCCCAACGCTCAAAAATATCAACTAGCTCCTGCTCTCTTCCTTTATGAGCAACAAACAGCATTCTTTCTTGGGATTCCGAAAGCAGATATTCGTAAGGAGTCATCCCTGTTTCTCTCGCAGGAATCTTGTCAAGATCGAGAACCACACCAACACCACCCTTAGCTGCCATTTCAGAAGTAGAACAGGTCAAGCCCGCCGCGCCCATATCTTGCGCCGCCACCACTGCACCAGTTTTAAAAGCTTCCAAACAAGCTTCCACTAGCGCTTTCTCAAGAAAAGGATCGCCCACCTGTACCGCAGAACGGCTCTGCTCGGACTTGTCCGAGATCTCAGCACTAGCAAAACTCGCTCCCTTCATGCCATCGCGACCCGTCGTAGAACCGACATAGATCACAGGATTACCAATACCCGCAGCACCAGACTTGACGATTTCTTTGGTTTCCATAATCCCGATCGCCATCGCATTCACAAGTGGATTACGGTTATAAGCCTTATCAAAATAAACTTCACCGCCAACCGTAGGAACACCGATACAATTGCCATAACCAGCAATACCGTTAACAATGCCATTAACGCGACTACGCACCCAAGGATCGCTAAGTTCACCAAATCTTAATGAATTCAAAATCGCAACGGGACGCGCACCCATCGTAAAAATATCACGCAAAATACCACCCACCCCTGTAGCCGCACCTTGATATGGCTCCACTGCCGAAGGACGGTTATGGCTTTCGATTTTGAAACTGATCGCGATATCATCGGTAATCTTGACCACGCCAGCATTTTCGCCAGGTCCAACAAGAATGCGATCGCCTGTCGTTGGAAATTGCTTAAGTAACGGGCGTGAATTTTTGTAACAGCAATGCTCTGACCACATCACACCAAACATCCCCAATTCGGCTTTATTGGGTTCACGATTTAGGCGATCGCAAATCATCTGATATTCGTCTAGGGTCAAGCCCTCAGATTTGATTTCGGCTGCGGAAAATTTGGGTGTGGTGATATTTGCGGTCATAGTTAACGGGCGACAAATCGTTGGCTTGCAATAATCATCTTATCGCAACACTTATTCTTTTACAGCAGTGAACTATGTGTCATTAAAGTGTTCCAATGCCTAGTGCTTTTCTTTTCAAAGCCAGTACACGAGGTCTAGCCCCAATTGGTAAAGTAAAGTTCAAGC
>JBBQRB010000202.1:0-5980 GCA_038215315.1 Pseudanabaenales cyanobacterium | reverse complement strand
CTCCCACACCCCCACCCCAAAACACCCCCTCCCTCCCGTCCAACAAATATTATTTTTAATTTCCACAACCAGACACCCCCCCCAAGCCCCGGCGGCCCGGCCCCCCCCCAACTCTCTTCTGGGTTAAGACTGACTACGGCTATGTATCAAGTCTCAAAAGTTGATAAAAAATCATTACATTATTTTTTACAAGCCCTATGGTGTCCTTTGTCAGTTTAGTGATGACAGTGCCAAGCCACGGATCACCCTGAAAGAGTATATTGATATACCTGAAGTCTATTCAGTCGGTAGATTGGATTTTGATAGTGAAGGCTTATTGCTACTTACTGATGATGGACAACTTAAACATCGTTTGATTGATCCCCAGTTTGAACATACCAGAACTTATTGGGTACAAGTAGAAAGAATTCCCACAGCCGAAGCTTTACAAAAATTGTGCGATGGAGTCACCATCCAAGGTTACAAGACTAAGCCCGCGATCGGCAAATTACTTGATTCAGAGCCAGATTTACCAGATCGCGATCCACCCATTCGATTTCGAGCAAATATTCCGACAGCATGGATAGAGCTAACTCTGAAGGAAGGCAAGAACCGCCAAGTCAGAAAAATGACCGCTGCCGTAGGATTCCCAACTTTGCGACTGATACGAGTAGCGATCGCCAATTTGCACCTGCAAGGATTAAAAGTAGGTGAATGGAGAGAATTGTCAGAGCAAGAACTTAAAGAATTAAGACTGAAGGTGTTGTCGCGCCGAATTCGATAAAACTTCGATTAGTTTCGCTCTGAGCAATGCTTCTGACTGATCGGATTCAAGTTTGTCCATTGACGGCATTTCTGGAAGCTTAGCAAATAGATCTTGGCAGCCAATCACAGGAACAGGGATTTGAAATAGCTCAGTCAGTAACGCATAGTCTGGGGCGATCGCGATCGAGCCATGCTGTAATACTGAATTATGTCGATAAACCTGAGCGCTACCGATGAGCTTACGACCCGCAACTACAAGATCAGCATTAGTCGCCGTAGAAAAACAACTGGGATTATGGATATAGCCCTTGCTTGAACATCCATAGGTCAACTTGATACCTAACTGCTCAAAACCTTTAATTAAAAACTCACAAATATACTCATACACTTCTCGATGCGATCGCATCTTTCCCCCGATATCCGCATTAGTAACCACAGTGTAAACAAGATCGCCCTTGTGTAGCACAGCTCTGCCCCCTGTGGGGCGGCGCACGATGTCAAGTCCATGTTTTTGGGCGATCGCATTCCAAGCTTCAGGATATTGTTTTTGGTGAAATCCCAGTGAGATTGCGTGCGGTGTCCAGTACTGAAATCTCAAAATTGACGAAGCTACGGGATTTTGAATATGTTGATCAAGCAGCAAGCTATCGAGAGCCATCTGCTTTTTGCCCGACATTTCCTCGCACCCTAAAATTTGACAAGTCATAACAAATCCGATTGATCATGCCGCCACTCTAATCTATAGCTGTTGCCAAGTGTAGCAAAAACCAGAAAACGAGTTGCGGCGCGAAGCGCCGCAACTCGTTTTCTGGTTTTCTGTCTTAACAGGACTGACCACAGCTATGTGGGAACTAGAATCTAAGAACCAAAATTTTCTTCCAAGAATTCATCATTGTCATCAGCGATCGTAGCCACAATTGTGATAATCCGCGATATCTCAGCTGGAGAGAGATCCTCAACAGAGCGTGAAGCCAAAACTAAAACTTGATCATTTTGGATCGCATAACGAGCTTCAAAAGTATCAGCCGCATTTTTTTCTAAGAGCCATCGGGTCATTCTTGCTTCATCCTTAAACGGAGCAACCAAAACTTTAGAAAAAACCGTAAAAGTATCACTAGGAGCAGTCCCAGTAATATTAACCACTACTTCTACAGTGCCGTACTGAAATTTCCAAGTATCCTCGGTCTGATTTTCGAGCGCTGAATTTTCAGCATCCATGCTAGCAATAACCGTTTGGATCGTCTGCACCACTTGGTTAGTAGGTGGTGCAAAACTAGATTCTGCTTCTACAGTTAATGTTGGCGATTCTGTTGTGAAGGTCATATTGGAATATCTAGTTACTATCTGCAAATAGTGTATAGCAAACATCAGCAACTCTCATGAGATTTTGCAACAATATGAAGTATCAAGTAGTGATTTGTTGGCTTTGAGTCAGTAAATTACCAACGACAAGGGCAAAGAATATTTACAAAATTTATACAAAATTTAAAAGAAGCCCAAGATCGAGTTACGGCATAACTCGATCTTGGGCTTCTTTATTAATTACAAGAGACTTTTTGAAAGGCTTGCAAAGCAAGCCTTTCAAAAAGTCTCTTGGGTTTTAAGTAAGGTGCAAAGCGCTGTCAGCCGTCTCATTCTAATGGCTCTATTTGTGTTTCTTGTCACCTTGCCTAAAACTCCTGTGCTAGAGTTAGATAAATTTTGAGGTCTAGCACCTCACTACACATCACTTTTCAGGAAGTTGACATGGCAAAAGGCGGACTTGTACTTGGTACAACAGCAGCGATGGCTGCGGCTGTTGCGGTGATTGGTTTTCAGCTAGCAAATCCTAGCATCGCCGCATTTAGAGATAGCCCCAAAGAGATCGTTGACGAAGCTTGGCAACTCATAAACCGAGAATATGTTGATGGCTCTTTCAATAAAGTTGATTGGCGACAGGTCAGACGACAGTATGTTGAGAATCGCGACTACTCATCTAAAGCCGAAGCCTATCGTTCATTACGCGAAATGCTCAAACTTTTGAACGATCCTTACACTAGGTTTATGGATCCTGAGCAGTTTAAGAGTATGCAGATTGATACTTCAGGGGCGCTAACAGGGGTCGGTATTCAGCTTGGCATGGACGATGAAACTAAAAAGTTGACTGTCGTTGCCCCGATTGAAGATTCTCCAGCATTCCGCGCAGGAGTTTTAACTAAGGACGAAATCACCTCGATCGCCAATAAGTCCACCGAAGGCATGGACATCAACCAAGCCGTTGCTCTAATTCGTGGACCTGCTGGCACAAAGGTGAAACTGGGGATCAAGCGCGGTAGTAAGCAATTTGATATTGAGTTAGAACGTGCCAAGATCGAGATTCATGCTGTCAAAGCTGAGTTGCGTGATACTAGTGCTGGCAAAATCGGCTATATCAACTTGCGTCAGTTTAATGCTAATGCCGCTGGCGATATGCGTAAAGCAATCCAAGAGCACGTCAGCAAAGGTGCAGTAGGGTTTGTCTTGGATTTACGGTCTAACCCAGGTGGTTTACTGTATTCCAGTGCTGAAATCGCTAGAATGTGGCTGGACAATGCTCCTATCGTTTCCACGATTGATCGCAAGGGTGAAAGCGAGCGCTTGACAGCCAATAGACAAGCTTTGACCAACAAACCACTTGTGGTTTTGGTTGATGGCGGGTCAGCAAGTGCTAGCGAAATTTTATCGGGAGCATTACAAGACAACAAACGAGCATTAGTTGTCGGTACTAAGACCTTTGGTAAGGGGCTAGTACAGTCAGTTCATTCTTTAAGTGATGGCTCAGGCATGGCAGTGACGATTGCCAAGTACTTTACTCCGAGCGGACGTGATATCAATAAAAAAGGTATCCAGCCCGATCTTATTGTTGAACTAACCAAAGAAGATCTAGAAAAGCTAAACAAAAATCGTGATTTAGTGGGTACAAGTTCTGACCCGCAGTTCGCTAAAGCTATAGATTTGCTGACAAATGAGTTGCGTAGGGCTAATGCCCGTTAAGTAAAACCAAGTCTTAAAAAATAAGAGACGACACTCTGTGTCGTCTCTTATTTTTTAAGACTTGGTTTAAGATTCCACATGACGTGTCAAAATTGCCTCCATCGTGCTTTCGAGATTTTGACCTGCAATGATGCCACTAGTCAGAGCGTAAACGCTGCTATCACGTCGGTACAGGGTTTGAAATCCTGTCCTCATTTTTTTATCTCCAATTACCCAATAGCGCTGAATGATTGAGTCAGGACCAATTATGCCCTCTCCCTCGACTTTGCCCAATTCACTATGATCTAATACAAAGGTAAAGCGGCGCTCATCTGAGTCTATGCGTCCTTTATACTTCATTGTCAATTCATCGCGATCGCTATTAGGAAAAGTTAACTTTGTGACCATCGTGAACCAAAAGTTGTCCCTCGACCAACCTACTAGAGTTTTACCCTTTACTTGGACTGACATCGAGTCTCGCTCTATCCAGTTGCCTTCTAGAGACCATTTTCCCGGTTGCACTAAAAAGGTATGCGCCACAATGTTTTGTTTCTTAATCTACTATCTGAATTATTGCCTATTTTAGGGCTTGCGAACAACCTAAAAACTTGTTAGAACAAAAAACCAGAAGATGAGTTGCGGCGCGATGCGCCGTAACTCGTCTTCTGGTTTTTTAGCTGCGACCAGAAGCCATATTTTCAAATTTAGTCAGGCGTGGCTCAAACAATAGCTTGACCGTACCTACAGGTCCATTACGATGCTTGGCGATGATGATCTCGGCGACACCGCGATCGGGAGTCTCTGGATTGTAATATTCATCGCGATAGAGATTTATCACTAGATCCGCATCTTGCTCAATTGAGCCAGACTCTCTCAAGTCAGAAAGCATCGGACGCTTGTTGGTTCTTGCTTCTACTCCGCGACTCAACTGGGACAAAGCAATCACAGGCACATTTAGTTCACGGGCTAGGGCTTTTAGCGATCGCGTAATTCGTGAAATCTCTTGTACGCGATTATCGGAACCCGAGCCTTCCATAAGTTGTAAATAATCAATCAAAATCAAACCAAGGACTCCACCCTTTTCTGACTGAAGGCGGCGAGCTTTTGAGCGCAGCTCCGTAATCGGCGGATTGGGAGTGTCATCGATAAATAGTGGTAACTCTGACAGTCCACTAATTGCCATAGCCACAGTTCCCCATTCATTTTCACTAATCTGACCCGAACGGAGTCGATTACTATCGATGCCCATGTCACTGGAGCGAACCTTAGATTGACTGGCCAAAAGTCGATAGACTAGTTGCTCCTTGGACATTTCTAGGCTAAAAATAGCAACGGGCAGGCGATGAATTTCTGCCATCTTACGAGCTATTTCTAGCCCGAAGGCAGTTTTCCCCATCGATGGTCTTCCCGCAAGGACAATCAAATCCGATCGCTGCAAACCATTGGTCATCGCATCAAAATCATAAAATCCTGTGATTAAGCCCGTAGCGGTGGAATTACCTGTGCCAAGGGAGTTAAACCGATTTTCTAATTCATAAAAAGTTTTGGTAAGAATATCAGCCGCAGGAGTCAGCCCTTGTTGAGCGCGTGATTGTGTCACCGCAAAAATCTTTTGTTCAGATTGATCAAGGAGTTGCGCTAGCTCAATTTCGTTGCTATAGCTAATCTCAACTACACCCCTAGCGGCTTCAGCAAGTTTGCGCCGTGCATATTTGTCGGCAACTAGTTGAGCATAAAAATCGATATTGACGGCGCTGACAGTGCGATCGCAAAGTTGAGCAATTTTAGTTTGACCGCCGATTTTTTCGAGCATATCGCGATCGCTGAGCCATGTAGTCAAGCTCATCATGTCTGTCGGATTGGACTGGTTGTGCAGCAACAGACAAGCTCGAAAAATTTCTTGATGCGCCGCCACATAAAACATTTCGGGACGCAGGGTATCAAGCACACGCGATACTGCCTCTGGATCAATTAAGATGCCACCTAAGACAGCTTCTTCCGCCTCAATATTTTGCGGCGGCAAGCGATCGCTGATAGATTCAAAGTCTTTGCTCATATACCTGAGGGATCTGCGATTTAGTGAGTAACTGATTTTACTGTGAGTTGCCATTTCTGAGTTTTGATTGCCAATAACCGTAGTCAGTCTTAAAACCAGAAGAGGAGTTTGGGGGGGGGGGGGGGGCCCCCCGGCGGAGGTGTTGTTTGATTTTTTAATATAGAGGGAGAAAAAAAAAAAAATTAATTG
>JBBQRB010000201.1:0-5981 GCA_038215315.1 Pseudanabaenales cyanobacterium | reverse complement strand
TAGCTTTTGATGTAGAGCTTTATCGTAATATCATTATGAATCCCTTAAGCCATTCACGCATCACTCAGACCTATACAGGCGAAGTTGCACAGGCGATCCATACCATCAAAAACTTAAAACAAGTATTGCAATAAAACAATCGCCGCCCCTTACGGGACGGCGAAAGATCTCCTTCTACACATGGCAGATGAGGCTAAATTAATTTAAGTAGTATTGTTAACGTCGCTCAAACAGAGCCATTAAATAGCGACATCGTTGCTTTACCTACACATGGCAGGCAAGGTTCAGGTTTTTTACTTGTGAGCTTATTATAGCTTTTCGCAGGTCACTAAGTCAAAGCTAACCGCACCCTGTTATCGGTCATTAGTAGCTAATTTACCTAGTAGGTAGATCATAGGCAAGTGCGATCGCCAACATAATCAATCTTCCAAGACATTCACGCATCGTTACAGTTTGCCGACAGGAGGTTGAAAATGCGATCGCCACCATCAAAAGGCTAAAATAAGCATTGACGTAATATATTAACTGGAAAGCTTAGTCATAGAATCCCTCGCACAAAAATGTCTAGAAGCCAAAGGTCAGAACGTCAAACAATGGAAGAATTAGATGCGATCGCGGCGCGGTTGTACGGATTGAGTGGGAATGAGATGGAGATAATAAACGGGCGGAACACGGATTAAAAAAACAACAATAGGAGCCAAAGCCATTATGCAAACCATACAAACAACTGCCCACGTCAACAATCAAGGCATACTTCAGATTCCACTACCCAACCACTCAGGCGAAGAGCTAGAAATTTTGCTCGTTTATCAACCTATCTCTAAGCCAGCAAAACGCCAATGGTCACAGCGATTTCTCAGCACCTTCGGCACATGGCAAGGCGAACCGCTAATTAGAGAGCCTCAAGGCGAACAACCAGAACGAGAAGAGTTCCTATGATTTATCTACTTGACACCAATATCTGCATTGGTTATATTAATCGCCGAAATCCTGCAATTTATCAGCATTTTCTATCTATCTCCCCCGATGATGTCTTTATCTGTGATGTTGTTAAATTTGAGCTTTATTATGGAGCTTATAAGAGTTCTCGAACCATTGAAAATCTAGAAATCCTAGACAACTTTTTTGCTGACTTAATTAGCCTTCCCTTTGAAGCAAAAGCAGCCCAAATCTGTGGACAGATACGTGCCAAACTGCAAACTAAAGGCACACCTATCGGAGCTTATGATCTACAAATTGCGGCGATCGCTCTAGCCAACAATCTAATCCTTGTCACCCATAACACTAAAGAATTTGAACGTATCGAAAACTTAACCCTTGAGGACTGGCAACTATAAAATTCCTAGCCTAGAAATGTCTTGAGGCAAAAGGGCAGAACGTCAAACAATGGAAGAATTAGATGCGATCGCGGCGCGGTTGTGTGGATTGAGTGAGGAGAATCTAAAAATGATGCCCCATCTTCACTGCCACCGAAGTAGAGCAAAAAGCAAAAGAAACCCTAGTCCAGATTAGCAAGAACGTGATGTGAAAACTGCAAACATTGCATTAAAGATTGAATTTGCTCAGGAGTATGGGTTGCCATTAGGGTGATGCGAATTCTGGCGGTTGGGACAGTAGGCGGACGAATCGCTGGGGCAAAAATGCCATGTGCTTTCAAATAATCAGCCACTTCTAATGTTTTAGAAATATCGCCAACTTTGATCGCAATGATCGGTGAGTCCAAGGCGATCGCAGATATACCTAATTCTGTTAAGCCTTGTTTTACACTTGCTACATTTTGCCAAAGTTGCTGCCGAAGGGAGCTTTCTGACTTGACGATCTTAATTGCCGTGATCGCGGCGGCTGTGTCCGCAGGAGAAAGCGCAGTCGTATAAATCCAAGTCGCGGCACGATTGCGTAAAAAGTCGATTAGCTTGGCTGAGCCTGCCACATAACCGCCCAAACTACCCAACGCCTTGCTAAGAGTTCCTACTTGGATTAACTCCTGTTGAATCTTGAGAAATTCCGTGAGACCACCTCCGCGATCGCCAAAAACTCCCGTTCCATGAGCTTCGTCAACTAATACCATGCAGTCATATTCGGCAGCCAAGTGCATAATCGCGGGCAATGGCGCGAGGTCGCCATCCATACTAAATACGCTATCGGTTGTAATCAGACATCGGCGATAGTGGTGGCGGTGTTGTTGCAATTTGGATCGCAGGTCTTCTATATCAAGGTGCTGATAGTCTAGTGCAGTTGCACCACTCATTAATGCACCTTTTTTTAAACAGGAATGATTAAAAGCATCGCCCAAAATTAAATCCCTCGACCCTGCGATCGCCGCGATCGTTCCCAAGTTAGCAAGATATCCTGAGCTAAATGCTAGAGATGCTTCTGAGCTTTTAAGATCAGCTAGCTCTCGTTCTAGTTCTTCATGTAAGTCCAAATGTCCCGTCACCAATCGCGACCCTGTTGAGCCAGTGCCATACTTTTTGATCGCTGCGATCGCAGCTTCACTGAGGCGGCGATCGCCAGCTAGACCCAGATAATTATTACTGGCAAACATGAGCATTTCACGTCCATCGACTTGCGCGATCGCTCCTGCTTTAGTCGTGATTGTGCGTGTAGAGCGATACCAGTTAGCTTTATGGATTGATTGTAAAGACTGATCAATCCATTCATAGGGACTCATGATGTGATTACTCAATTGCACTTTGCACTTTCTTAAAATATAGCAAATCAAAACCTAAAATAAGAGTGGCGGCGCGAAGCGTCACCACTAAGAAACTTTTTGAAAAGCTGGCAAAGCCGGCTTTTCAAAAAGTTTCTTATACTATAATTCTCAACAGTCTGTATCTAATCTAGTATGGAATTTAGCTACTTATAAAAATATGATTACTTATTCCCAAGTAGAACAGGCTTTAATCAAGCTTGAATATTCTACCGATTTCAACTTCCATCAGCATTCTAAACTGACAGCTTTAATACCTATGGATCGATACAAATCTCCTGCTGTGCTGGAGTTTCGGGAGGCGTGGCAAAGTGAATTGGGCGATGTGAAACAACTTTTGCAAATTGAATGGCTAATGGATGATGGAGAAAATTTTTTGTTTATAGATGTTAATTCAGTAAACTTGGGTGACGACGAGCCTTCTGTGTTTTTTGATGAAAAGCTTCTACTCAGAAAAATATTTGATCAAATCCTAGAAGAGTTAAACAGCCAATAAGTAGGCAAGCATAATTAAACCCAAAACCCAAAAAGCTGTAGCGCACGCGCAGCGTGCGCTACAGCTTTTTGGGTTTTAAGGTTTCTTTTGCCCATCTACTTAGCGCTGTAATTTTTAAAATTGATTTAATGTTGACAATGCCAAACTCCCCAGAAAATTAGATAGGTATCAAGAGTATCTATCTGCAATCCCCATTCTCTTAACCGATCGCCGTCACCGCCTGTCAAGATAATGCGACTATCGGGAAACTGCGATCGCCAGTCATCTATGTAAGCTTGTAATCCATCTAGAAATAGATGCGCTATGCCACTCTCCATCGCACCAGAAGTACTGTTTGCCCAACGATTTGGTAAAGTTTTGGGAATAGAGATATTTGGTAATGCTGAGGTGTTTTGATGGAGAGTTGTAAATTGCGATCGCAAGCCTCCGATGATTGCGCCACCGACTAAGCTTTTTTGGGCATCAATTCCCGTTAAGGTCAGGGCTGTGCCTGCATCAATCACTAGGACTGGATAGCCGTAAACTTCACCAGCACCAAGAGCTGCTAAGGCTCGATCAACTCCTATATTTGCGTATAGGTTTTGTAGAGGAATATCTGTGTTTGTAATGATTTGGGTTTGGGGTAAGCTATGCCAGTAAGTCACCATATCAGCGACTACAGAGAAAATGGAGATTTTTGCAAAATGCTGGCTAGCTAGTTCTATTTCTAACTTTGGTAAATCCTTATATGTGTGGGCATATTCTCTAATAATCTGGCGATCGCGATTAAAGGTTACAGCGCGAATTCTCGTATTACCAATCGCAATCACCAGCCATAACCAAGATTTATCCATTTTGTTTTTTTATCTGTAATTGATTTGCTAAAAGAGAGTAATTACTTACCTTACGCGGAAAATCCTAAGACCCTCATTCCTAGCCACTCTCCCGCAGGAGAGGGGAACAAGAAAATAACTGAGTTTTAAGTAGGCAAGCATAATTAAACCCAAAACCCAAAAAACTGTAGCGCACGCGCAGCGTGCGCTACAGTTTTTTGGGTTTTAAGGTTTCTTTTGCCCACCTACTTAACACCAGTTAAATAAGTTGGGCTACGGGTATATCTTCTAACAGATTTTGCTTTGTTAATAGGTCTAAAACTGTGATGCGTAAAGTTCGCTTTGGATCAACTTGAAAGGAAACCTTAATGCGATCGCTGCCTACTTGTCCAAGGGGATCGAGATTAGCAATTACCGAGCCAAACTCGCTATCGTTGAGTATCTGCACGGCGACTTGCTTATTGTCTAAGAGACGTGTAATTATTCGTTCGTCTTCAAAATAGACCTCTACATCAGTCTCGCCTAGCTCACCAATCACTAGCTCAATACTCGGCTGATCAGGTATAGAAGCACCGAGAATTAATTCCACTGGTTTTGTGAGTGGATAGGTTTCACCAGATTTGACAATCTGATGCCAGTTATGTCGTTTATAGCGCTTGTCCCAATAGCGTACTCCATAACTGTGATAGAGAAAGTCGTTAAGTTCCCATCCTTGTGAAATCGCACCATGCGCGATCGCTTCAAAAGGCTTATGTGACCTTACTTTTTCAGTCTTAAAATGACTTAAAGCCCATTCCTTAACCGCAGGAATTTGGGAAGTACCACCTACTAATAAAACAGCGTCAACTTCTTCTAGACTAAAATTTTGACGCAGGGCTTGTTGACGGATCATATCTAGTGATTTATTGAGACTAGTAAAAAATTGTTGCTGTGTAAAGATTTGGGATAGTTGCGATCGCGTTAAGGTCAATTCATAAGATTCAAAAGTTTGATCGTCAAAGTAAATCTCTGTAGCAGATTCTGATTGAGATAGGGTAATCTTGATTCGCTCACTAAGTCGAGCGACTAGAGAGTTTTTAGGCAGTCCTAAAGTTGTGTGGAAATAGTCAATAATCCAATTGTCAATATCAATCCCACCAAGATTTTTGCCTGTCTTAGCTAGAACTTTAGCGATTTGAGAAGTTTGATTGCTGTTTGATAGTGAGGAATTTTTGATAGTGCGATCGCCCCACTTTAGAAGAAATCCTAACGGAGATTTTGGTTGACTTGAGTTTGCCGCTTGAGCAAAAGATAACTTCACTAGGGATAAATCTAAAGTGCCGCCACCAAAATCAATCACTAAGATAGTCTCATCACCACCATTAAGCCCATAGCCTAGTGCCGCCGCCGTCGGCTCATCAATAATGCTCACCCGATTAATTGCTAACTTCTCGCAAACCGATCCCAACCAATTGCGGTAAGCCTCAAAACTATCCACAGGAACTGTAAAAAACAGCGAGTCTACATTAGGTAAGCTCGCAATAATTTTCTTTAAAAACCACTCTCCCACAAGTTCAAATTCAACCTCGCGACCATCTATTTCTGGTACAAATATGGAAGACGATGAACCAATTGCCCTTTTAAAAGCCTTAAAAAATCGATTTGCTCCTTGGTGATTTTGACTACTATCTAATCCGCGATCGCAAACCTCTTGACCGACTAATACTTGCCCTTCTATAGCATCTTGCACGTAGACGTAACTAGGAATTAATGATGGATTATCTACTATGTCGGTGCTGTAGTTAATCACCTTGACAGTTTCAGGTTCTCCATTCTCATTGATTCTAGCGACAATAGTATTACTAGTTCCGAAATCAATTGCGTAATCCATACCTTCTAATTGTTTAACTCTTGACTACTTGTGTAAATGAATGGTGTTGCGGGCGCGAAGCGCCCCCAACGAGAAGAAAACAAAGAAAAAGAA
>JBBQRB010000200.1:0-6049 GCA_038215315.1 Pseudanabaenales cyanobacterium | reverse complement strand
ATAGATTTATGGCTTAGCAAACTTCTGTTTGACCTTAGCGATCACGCCGCTAGCGATCGCTCCAGCCATGACAATTCCCAACACAGGCTGAATTAGTGGCTCCCATAGCTGCCGCCATAGCTCCAGCCCAAGATTAACTTTGAGACTTTCGCCACCGAGGGCTACTAGTAGCCACGCAAAAAAGAAAAATACTAAAAACAAATTGAACATTAAAAATTTATTTGTCCAACGTCCGATAGTTTCCATAAGTTACTTCAAATTAGCTTTTTAAGATTGTTAGATTATTGCGCTCAAAGCCCAGAGATGAATAGCGCCGCCCCGCGCCGCCATTCATCTCTGGGCTTTGTCCTACAGCAATTTTCGATCAAACGAACTACAGTAAGATTTGTGAAAGTTTTGCTTTGCAAAACTTTCACAAATCTTGCTGGTTTGGGTTCGAGCGCAAAGCACCGTAAGACAAGTAGGGTCTTGTGTCATCAATTCATTATTGTAAAAACAATCGGGATAACGTTACCGCTACCCCGATTGTTGATATCGTTTTTATTTTAAAAAAGTTTTTATAGATCTTAATGTTGAGTAAGGCTCAATCTTAAAATCTACTTAAAACCAACGGCTGCTTGCCAGACAAAAGCAAGTAACAAAAAGAAAACTGGAATAACGGGAAGAACGTTTACCAGTGGATCGAAAATTCTATACGCTTCAGGTAACGTTGCGATCAATAAGCTAAGTTGCATTAAAAATAGACCTCCTTCAAGAGCTAAGATGAATTTTATCACTCAAAGAATACATTCTTTTTTAGAATTTTTAGCGGTGTCGGATTTGATGCTAGCTCAACATCTTAATTTTACATAAGTTTATAAAGGTCTATCTATGGCTACTCCACATTACAAAAAGTTTTTTAAAGCCCTACAAGTTGGCGCGATCGCCATCCTCTTATGCTTTTGCTCTTTAGCGATTACTCCCTCAGCATCAGCAACAGTACAGATCAAATTGACAGATCTGACCTATGAGCCATGCACAGGCGATGATGGTAAAAATATGGTCTTAGGTGGTGGTGTTATGTCCGCCAAATGCTATGTAGTCAGGGGTATAGCGAGTAACCTTTCTGGCAAAGTAGTCTACAATGCTGATATTTTCGGGCGAATTTATGACGCAAATGGTAATGATGCTATGCCCGAGAGGACAAGGCTAGGAGCTGTCGATGAAATCCCTGCTGGCAAGAGCGATTTTCAGCTTATGATTGCAGTCCCTGCGGAACAACCTGAACCTCTTGACCTCAGACAATTTAAAGCATCAGGTTTTGCAGGTAAGGTCAGGCGGTGAATTAGCGATCGCAAAACCAGAGAATAAGCCTATGACGCACGCACAGCGTGCGCCATAGGCTTTGCGACATTCTCTTTTGGGTATAGCTATAAGATTTTTAAAATGGCTTAGCCATTTTAAAAATCGGTATAAAATGTAACTTAGTCAACATGACAAAATCTCAAGTCTAAAACTCTCTGAATCAATCCCAAAAATATGGCTGTTAAAGTTCTCATTCCCACTCCCCTACAACAACTAACCAACAACCAAGCCACCGTAGAATGTGCTGGCACTTCGGTTAAAGAAATTATCGACTCCCTAGAAGACAACTGCCCTGGTATCAAAGCTCGTATTTGTGACGATCAGGGTAATCTGCGCCGTTTTGTTAACTTTTATGTCAATAGCGAAGATATCCGCTTTCTAGATGGCGCAAATACTTCACTTAATGACGGTGATGAAGTCAGCATTATTCCCGCGATCGCTGGGGGCTAAACTTACAGCGCTTTGCGCTCAAACCAGAACTAGTAAAAAACTTAAAAGGGTTGCGAAGTAACCCTTTTAAGTTTTTTATTATGGTTCGTTTGATTGGAAATCGCTGTAATCATTAGAAATTGATTCGGTATATGCGGAGATATATCTGCGCCCACGCTCGATATAGTAAGTTGAAAAAAGCGACTCAAACTCTTGTTTTACTAGATCCATTGCCGAATTTAAGCGATCGCGACCATAGACAAAAGACTGAGCAACGGAAAGCGCGTAGTATTCTCTTTCCTGATCTGCCATATTTTTTTTGAAGGCATCTTGGTAAATTTGCCTTACCTCAGACATGAACTGACTAGTGGATTCGTGAAAGCTAATACTCCTACCACTGGGCAGATCGATTCTTTGATTATTCATAAATCCCATCACCTTTTGCATACATTCGCGGGTTTGCTCAACCGTCAAGCAGTTGTCATCACTCCTCCTAAAGCCCCATTGAGTACAACCATTTGTAACTTCAATCACTCTGATAATTGCTAACTTATCTAGCTCTTCTGGCTCAATTTTTTGCAACTCTTGCACATGAAGCTCAATACGTTGCTTAAAACCTTGAAAATCAGATTCAAAATATTCTTTAAGTTCTCTAATTTGGGCTAATTTTTGCCAATCAAACATCATACGATTGCCTCGCAATTATCTGTTTTGTAATGTCAGCATAAGTTACAACACTTTGCGCTGCTATAAAACCCAGATAAATTTTTAAAAGTGCCGCAAAGCGGCACTTTTAAAAATTCCTCATTACCCTTTAAAGTCTCAATAGGCTGTATTAGGTGTATCCAAAAGATAGTGGCGGTATGGAGCGCCGCCACTATCTTTTGGGTTTTACGGCAAATTGAGAACCAACCGAACCCAGATTTTTTGTAGAAGCCCCGCGAAGCGGGGCTTCTACAAAAAATCTGGGTTCGGTTGGGATTTGCTATATGTCGTAACAAGACTAGCAACAGCTATACAAACACGCTCAGTCATCGATAGCTTGCTATAAAATATTAATGAAGTGTCGTATAAAGCAACACTTCATTAACTTTGTCGGACTACTGAGCACAATGAGCGATTCAAAGGGTAATTTACTAAATTCAGTTAACCAAGTTCAGTTCTTGGATGAATTTGAGGTAATCATTGTTGGTGCAGGTCACGCAGGATGTGAAGCTGCCCTTGCCGCCGCTAGGATGGGGCGCAAGACCATGTTACTTACCCTTAATCTAGATCGGATCGCATGGCAGCCATGCAATCCTGCTGTTGGTGGTCCCGCCAAATCGCAACTTGTCCATGAAGTCGATGCTCTCGGTGGTGAAATTGGCAAAATCACCGATCGCACTTATTTACAAAAAAGAATCTTGAATAGTTCTCGCGGGCCAGCAGTATGGGCGTTACGAGCGCAAACCGATAAACGCGAATATGCCGCAGAAATGAAAACTGTGGTGGACAATGAACCGAACTTGTCCGTGCGCGAAGGCACAGTCATTAATGTATTACTAGATGCTAATCAAGCAATTATTGGTGTCGAAACCCAATTTGGAGTCGGCTATGCTTGCAAAGCCGTGATTTTGACCACAGGCACATTCCTCAACGGCAAGATATGGGTAGGCAATCGCTCTATGTCTGCTGGGCGGGCGGGCGAATTCGCAGTGGAAGGACTTACAGAAACTCTAAACGCCTTGGGATTTGTCACCGATCGCCTAAAAACAGGAACCCCTGCGAGAGTCGATCGCCGCAGTGTGGACTACAGCCAAATGGAAGTTCAACCATCAGATACAGAACAGAACTGGTTCAGCTTTGATCCGAGCGCGTGGATAGAGCGAGAGCAGATGAATTGTTATTTGACGCGCACCACCGCTGAGACGCATCGGATTATTCGAGAAAATCTCCACCTTACGCCCGTATATGGTGGTTTTATTGATGCTAAGGGACCACGCTACTGTCCCAGTATTGAAGATAAGATCGTTCGCTTTGCTGATAAGGAAAGTCATCAAATTTTTATTGAACCTGAAGGTCGGGATATTCCTGAACTCTATATTCAAGGCTTCTCAACGGGGATGCCCGAAAATATTCAATTGCAAATGCTACGGACTCTGCCTGGACTTGAAAACTGTCATATGCTCCGCGCCGCCTATGCAGTGGAATATGACTATATTCCTGCAACTCAGTGTTATCCAACATTGATGACCAAATTAATTGAAGGTTTGTTTTGTGCAGGTCAAATTAATGGAACTACTGGCTACGAAGAAGCCGCCGCCCAAGGGCTAGTGGCAGGGATGAATGCGGCTCTGTTTGTGCAAAATCGAGAAATGGTCGTACTTCCAAGGGCAAGTAGTTATATTGGTACATTGATCGATGATCTTTGCACAAAGGATCTTCGTGAACCTTATCGAATGTTGACTAGTCGTTCCGAGTATCGCTTAATTTTGCGTTCTGATAATGCCGATCGCCGCCTTACTCCCATTGGCAGAGAAATCGGGCTAGTAAATGATCGCCGTTGGCAATTGTTTTGCGATAAGCAGGAACGGGTCTATGCTGAAGTGGCGAGACTCAATCAAACTCGTGTTAAAGAAAAAGAAGAGCTAGGTCAGCGTATTACTGCCGAAACAGGTGAAGCTATTCGCGGTGCGATTACGCTATCGGATCTGTTGCGTCGTCCTAAGTTTAACTATGCTGAGCTAATCCACTATGGTTTAGCCGATCCAAATCTTAATCGCTTTGAACGCCTTGCTGCCGAAATTGAAGTCAAATATGTCGGCTACATTCAGCGCCAAGAACATCAGATCGAGGAAGTTGCTAAACATAGCGATCGCAAGCTACCATTGGACATTAATTACAATACGATCGAAACCCTGTCCAAGGAGTCTAGAGAAAAACTCAGCAAGATTCGTCCTATGACAATTGGTCAGGCAAGCCGTATTGGTGGGGTCAATCCTGCGGATGTAAATGCACTATTAGTTTATCTAGAGATTCAGCATCGCTTATCAATTAAGTAAAAAACAAAAAGCAGTGCCGCACGCTGCGCGATCGCTACAGCTTTTTGTTTTTTAACTGATCGCAATTCCAGACCACTGTACTTGGGGGCTTCTCGGATGTGGATGAGGATTATTTAGAAAATATCGGCGGTAAGAGAAAAATATTTCTTCATGTTGCAATGTGCAGTAAGGTGCGATCGCTATATTTTGGGAAGACATCCCCATTTCCTTGAGCTGTTGAGCCTGGACTTTGCGTAGATCTAGCTTAACTTTTTCAGGCTGCTGATCAGATGTTAAACCTACGGGGTTATTGATAGTTGCCATTACCTGATCAGCAACCTCTCGCGAAACTTGATAAACACCACCAGAAATTGCGGGACCAAGGGCTACTTGCAAATCTGCTAACTCACTCCCTTCTTTACAAAGCGTGCTGATCGCCTTTGGGACAATTCCTGCGGCAGTGCCACGCCAACCTGCATGAACTGCTGCAACCGCACCAGAGCGGCGATCGCCAATTAACACAGGAACACAATCAGCCGTACATACCCAAACCGAGCGACTATCGTGATTGTGTAAGTCCTTTGTTGCCCAAACTCCATCTGCTTCTAGCAATGGCAGATCGACAATATCCAGAGCGCTTGCATGAATGAGTGCATTGCTATGGACTTGCTTAGCTCGATAGGCGCGACCAGTAGACGCAAAGTGACTATGTAAGTCTGTAGGTGATTTTGGAGCGTGCGATCGCGTAAAAAAACCATGCTTCCAGTCGGAAAGTAGACTACAAGTTAATACTCCATCTCGCCATTGCCATTGATTTGCGTCCATTAGTTTCGGTTCTGCTAGAAAAACTATGGTGCGATCCTAACTCAAAAAATAGAAGAGGCTTCGTCAATGAACTATTTTTTCGGCAATTACAGCGCTTTGCACTTTCAAAAATTTCTCTGTACCCTTTAAAGCCTCAATAAGTATGTGGGCAAAAGAAACCTTAAAACCCAAAAAGCTGTAGCGCACGCGCAGCGTGCGCTCCAGCTCTTTGGGTTTTAAGGTTTCTTCTGCCTAGTTACTTATCTAGGGCTTGCTGAATAAGTACAAGAGCTATGATAGCCAATGGTTTTGAGCTTACTTTGCCCAAACAAGTGCAAGGTTAAAGCGTCTAGAGGCTCAAAACCCTTGCACTTCCGTGGAAAATCGATGGGTAGATTGGGGAAATACGCGACAAAATACAATTTTTCGAGCTGTATTGCCTCTAAATTCTC
>JBBQRB010000199.1:0-6104 GCA_038215315.1 Pseudanabaenales cyanobacterium | reverse complement strand
TCACACCTAACGGGAGTTCGAATCTCCCCCTCTCCGTATCTTAAGACTAATAAAAAGCAGTGCCATGCACTGCTTTTTATTGTTTTAATTCCAAGCTAATCAAAGCCCAAGAGATTAGGACATAAAAGCCGAAGAGAGTGGCGGCGCACCGCGCCGCCACATTCTTCAGCTTTTAAGACTGACTACGGATATAAGTAGGCAAGCATAATTAAACCCAAAAAGCTGTAGCGCACGCTGCGCGTGCGCTACAGCTTTTTGGGTTTTAAGGTTTCTTTTGCCCACTTACTTAGGGCTTGCTGAATAAGTGTAAAAGCTTTGCCAGCCAATAGTTTCGAGCTTTTTTTACCTAAACAAGTGCAAGGTTAAAGCATCTAGAGGCTCAAAAACCTTGCACTTCCGTGGAAAATCGCTAGGTAAATTTGGGAAATACGCGACAAAATACTATTTTTCAAGCTGTGTTGCCTCTAAATTCTCTCTGTAGACTTTTTCAGCAAGCCCTAAGTATGCAAAATAAAACCCAGAACCAAAAAGCTGTAGCGCACGCTGCGCGTGCGCTACAGCTTTTTGGGTTTTAAGGTTTTATTTCGTCTAGTTTGGCAGGAGCTATAAATGTCAGAAAATGCTAGAAAAAGACTGAAAATGTCGTCACAAACGAGCAACACTGTGATATCCTTTCACCCATTATTTGCTGTCTAAATTCGGTAATACTTGAGAAGTGATGAAGAGCAGAAACCCCAAAAGAGCAGGGATCTCGATCGCCCTAGTGCTTCTAACCCAAGCATCAATGCAACTGCTAGATATAATGCTGCCGATCGCCGCGATCGCTCTACCCGGACAGTCACCCGACCAAGTAGCAGATTGGATCAAAACCAATCCAGCCTTGAAACCTGCTCAGGGGGAGCGTTTACTAGTGCGTAAGAGTGATACCCCTTCCAGAAGGTTTCAGTTTCAGGCAAGTATTATGACTCCAGGACTGATGGAAAGACGGGGGAATATTAATTTAATCAGAAGTGAACAAATTCGTTTTTTTGACATTGTGAATGGGGTTACAAAATCTCGCCTAGAAGAATCTTTACGCTCTATTTATGATCCCGAAGTCATGCGTGACTATGCCAAAGCCGAAGTTGTCTATGCCTATCCCACTGCGACAATGATTAGGCGATCGCAAGCTAAGAATGCCTCCCCACTGCTTAGCGCTTTACAAGGTGAGCTGCGTCAGGGCAAGAAATATGCCTATTGGGTCGAGCTATTACAAACTAATCGAGGTATTGCCAACTCTGGTCAAATCACTATTTTTGAGTTAGAAGCATTACCAAGTCTGGAACAAAAATTACGCGATCGCGAAAAGCTGTAAATATATCTGTCGCCACTCAAAACCAAAAAGAGAGAGGCGGCGCTCCGCGCTGCCTCTCTCTTTTTGGTTTTATGTCCTAACAAGACTGGCGACGGCTATAAATAAATTCAAATAAAAAAAGAGAAGCAGTGCTTCTCTTTTTTTGTTACAAGAACCAACCGTAACTATGTAGCCCTTTACCTAATAAGTTGACACCAAGATAGCAAGTCCAAACTACAACGAGACCCACGCTAGCCAAAATCGCAGGGCTGCGACCTTGCCAACCTTTAGTAATGCGCGTATGCAAATAAGCCGCAAATACTAACCATGTAATCAAAGACCATGTTTCTTTGGGGTCCCAACTCCAATACGACCCCCATGCTTCGTTTGCCCATACACCACCCGCGATGATCCCAATTGTGAGAAGCGGAAAACCTAGCCCGATTGCCCGATAGCTGAGATTGTCCAATGTCTCGCCAAGAGTAAGGCGGCGCAGCGATAGGGGCTGATTTGTCGAGGCGATCGCCTCGACAGTGAGCGTGGCTGAAAGTGAAGTAGATTGCAAAGTAGCTGATCTGAAAACATCGCCCATATTTTCTAAGGCAAAAGCAGCAAAGGTTTCAGGATTTGCTGTTTGGTTGACTTTTTGATCGTCAATAGCTTGAAAGCTGCGAAGATTTGTCCCGAATGAGCTACCCTGCAACACCACTTCCTGACCGCGGGTAACGATCAAAAAAGCGATCGCCAAAATGCTACCAGTCATCAGCGCTGCATAGCTAAGCAACATCACACTGACGTGCATCATCAGCCAGTTAGATTTTAGGGCTGGCACTAGCGGTTCTGACACCTGCATTCCAGAAGGCAAAGCAAGGGCAGCAAAGGCAGTAATGCCCATCGCCATCGGCGAAGTGAATGCACCAACTAGCCTCTTAGCATTGTCATTAGCACTAGCATTACCAATGCGATTGACGACAATATGCATAGTGGTAATGCCCCAAGCCAAGAAAAATAGCGATTCGTAAAGGTTGCTCAACGGGAAATAGCCCGCATCAAGCCAACGCGCTCCCAAGAGAGTTGCGATACAGAGATTAGCGATCGCCATACCTGCATTACCCAGCGATCGCAGATATGGTAATTGAGGAAAAGCGACATGAACCCAAAAAATGAGCATCGTCGCAAAAAGGACGGCAAATGATGAGTTGTCGAGTAGATTCTGAAGTGCGGCAAGTTGCATTCAGGCGATTCTCCAGCAAATTTTAGAAAGTTTTATGATCGAATTTTTAAAAGTGCATTTTTATGCTCTTCCATTATAGGCGATGTTGATAAGCCTTACCATCGAACACTTACAGCTTGCTTCGTTCTGTTGCAAGCCATTTTTAGGTAGTTTACTACTCGGCAAGTAGCTCAGCTAAGGTGTCAAGAAGCAGTGATAAGTAGGCAAGTTGCGAATGCAAAGAAAAAGTCGGAGATCTTACTTCCTTCCCAGCATAGGACTAGACATTAAACCCAAGAAATTATCGTTGCGGCGCGGTGCGCCGCAACGTCTAATCTTTCACTGGGAAGAGAGTATTTACTGTAAAGATTTAAAATATTTTAGGACAATCCATCTAATTTATACATTACTCAAACATGATTTCAATCACAAGGATGTAATTGTAAATAAGTAGATGGGCAAAAGAAACCTTAAAGCCCAAAAAGCTGTAGCGCACGCTGCGCGTGCGCTACAGCTTTTTGGGCTTTGGGTTTAATTATACTTGCCTACTTATTCATGTGATTCTTGATTTCATAGGTAAAAACACCATGGCAGATATTATTCAAGAAGTGATTAAAAACGTAAAGCAGGCTTTACCTAACATTACGCCCAATTCACCTAGTCTCAAACCTGAATCCCCAGCCTACGACTTAAAGGCGCGTTTGGAGTGGGGCGAACCAGCGCTCACGATTGTAGATATTCGCGATCGCGCAGCTTTTAACCAGAGCAGGATCACAGGCGCTGTTTCTATGCCAATGGAACAATTTATGGAGCTTGCTCAAGCAAATTTTGAACCTGCACGAGACATTTATATCTATGGTGAATCAGATGAGCAATCATTACAAGCCGCTCAACTTCTGCGCGATGCTGGTTTTTCAAATGTAGCCCAAATTATGGGAGGTCTACCAGCGTGGTGTGAAGTGGCAGGCCCGACTGAAGGAGTAGAGGAAACAGGGCAACTGAAGCCAAGCGAATTTAATGTAGTCTCTCGACTCAAGACCGAACACGAGCTACAAGAGGCAGGTAAATCTCAACAATCTAAAGTTTGATTGAGAAGTTAATTTATTAAGGTAAAAGAAAACCCAAAAAGCTGTAGCGCACGCGCCACAGCTTTCTGGATTTTAAGGTTTCTTTAAAACCAGAGATTATCGTTGCTATAGCGCTTTACACTGTCATAAAAACCAGAGAGATTCTTGAAAGCGACGCTTCGCGCCGCTTTCAAGAATCTCTCTGCACCCCTTAAAGCCTCAATAGGCTATATACTCCCTTCCCAGTCAAAGATTAGCGGTGCGGCGCGAAGCGCCGCACCGCTAGTTCTTGGTTTTTAAATGCGTATTTTTATACTGGGAAGGGAGTAACTAAATAGCTTTTTGTAAAGATTTAAAACTTTCTAAGACAATTTGCTCAAGTTGTAAGTTGTCTAGACATGATTTCAATCATGCCAATGTGAATGTAGTTGCTGAAAGATAATTGCACATAAAACAGGCATAAATGAATGACTGCTACCAAAACCATACCAAAAGACGCATCTCAAACTTTAAAGAAGCTAGACTCACTTTTAGAAACGCTAAAAGAAGATTTGAGTTCTCTCAAGACTGATGATTCGATTAAAATGATCGATAAGTGGTATAGCCTAATTCAACAGTCTAAAGAGCCAGAATTCAAGGAAATTGCTACTGGGCTTAAAGACTTACAGAAGCTCCTCAAGAGTAAAGACGCAGGACACGATCTTGGTGAGCTGTTAAGTCACTTGGGCGAGCAAACCAGTAATATTGCTACTGACGCTGACAAGGAAATCAAACTGCCTTTGCAAAATTTAGGGAAGCAGCTTGCGAAGGTCGGTCGGTCTCTAGCTAAAGAAGAAGATCAACACTATCTAAGCTCCTAGGACTCACTTATAGAAGTTCTTGATGAAGATGTTGAGGAGATTGATTCTAAATCTGCGGCTGATGGAATCGATCATTGGTATGATTTATTGCATAAATCTGAAGATGAAAGTCTTAAGGAGATGGATATTGAAATCAAAGAGCTAAAACAGCTTCTTAAAGGGAAGAAGACGAAGGCTAGCGATCTCAGTGAGAAGTTGATTCAGATGGGTGAGCAGACAACGACAGCTTCTTCTCTTGCGGCTAGAGGTTTTAAAGGAGCAATTCAAAAGTTGGGTAAAGCACCCATAAAACTAGGTAAATCACTTGACTCCAAAGAAGTCTAGATGCTTGTAAATCACAACTAAATGTGAATCTTAAGTAACTAGGCAAAAGAAACCTTAAAACCCAAAAAGCTGTAGCGCACGCTGTGCGTGTGCTACAGCTTTTTGGGTTTTGGGTTTAATTATGTTTGGCTACTTATCATCCCTTTTGGTGGATTTAAAAAGACTTAAATATCACTCTATCAAGATTAAAAATTAGCCCATAGGCTTCTATCTTAATTAATTGAAATGTGAAATAACACAGCCATTCTTTACAAGCGACCGTTCTGATAGGAAGTTTAGTTCCCCGTTGGTAAAAACTAAGTAGAGGAGGCGACAAAAACTCTACACTGGCTGTGTTATTTAGATTGCGATGTACTTGAAATGGTCTTCTAAATACTGTTTTTATTACTATCTTCTGATCTGACGACGCTCTCCTTCGATCAGCAGTACTGGGACACAACGATAAACTCCCGTCTAGCAATGCATTCGTTATCTTGATAACTAATACAGGAAACAGCTTTAGATGATCTTAACAACGTACAATAATTGCGAAGTTCATTCCATCATGGTAACAGACTAAACAGAAAAATTGATGCGTCAATAGTTAAGAAAAAAAGCTTATCTATATACTTCTTTATGGAGTTGATGATCGCTTTTTTGCCTGATCTAAATTGAACTTTTTCTGTTGTTCCGTTAGGTTTTGTGAACCAGAGTCAGAATACATGTCCCACTGAAACGAGGCTAGTAAAAATAGACTCCCAGCAGTGATAAATCCACTAAAGAGATACTGCCATGTCGGGATGTAAGGCAACAGTGTGAGTGCGACCAAATGTAAGCCCCCGCATAAAAGAAATGCTCGCGATCGCAATCCCCACCCTGTGATGAGGTATCCGATCGCACTCAATCCCAACCACAATAAAGAAAGATACGGTAATACGCTCCAGCCATTTCCAAAAATGCCCCAATTGGTCACAATTACACCGATAATCATCAGTCCTATCCATGCATATACCACCCACCGCTTTCGTTCTACGCTCACCCAATACCAAGCCAAGCGATAGGTTCCCCAAGAGCCAATCAGAGTCAAAATTGACCATATAATGGCTTGCTCAGTCCATTCGATCGTCGAAAACTGAGCCGTCGAGAAAATAATGGTGCAGATAACACCCCACAAAATAAAAACCTGATCAATACGGGTATAAAAAACGTACAGTAATTTTCGGTCTTTTACTTTGATACTGAGACGTAGAAGTCCTTCAAGATCTTGAACATCCATTGCAGCTTGTTTGATGCGGACAACAGGCTGAGTAGGGCTAAAAGTTGTCATG
>JBBQRB010000198.1:0-6123 GCA_038215315.1 Pseudanabaenales cyanobacterium | reverse complement strand
AAAACCCAAATCGAGTGGCGGCGCTGAGCGCCGCCTCTCTATTTGGTTTTTTTACGAGTAAGTAGCTCAGCTAAATAAAACTCAGAACCCAAAACGCTGTGGCGCACGCTCCGCGTGCGCCACAGCTTTTTGGGTTTTAAGGTTTCAGCCATACCTATATCAAGAGGGATCGGCTAGAATGTATTACAAAATTACACATTCGTAGGATTTGTATGGATACTCTAGACCTAGAAAAACTATTTCAAAGAGGCTACTATGTCACCCTCGGCGCGACATCATCACTGCTTGAAGTAATCCAAGATCCCATCAAGCGTGAAGAAAACTTAAAGATGTTAGGTCGGACTTTTGACGAAATCACTCAAGATCTGGCTGAAAAAGGTGTCTCTGTCGAGGTAGAGGCTCGCAGCTATGTAGATAGCTTCATCGCTCAACAGGTAAATGGCACTGAGGCTAGTAAGTCTAGCGAAAACGGTCTGACCACAGTTACTACTACAGCCAAGACTGTTTATGACAATTCTGTGGAAGCCACAATCGAAGTGGGTGTCAAGCCTGATAAGGTTAAAGCTAGTATGCGCGATGAGATACAAGAACTTACTCAACAGCTTTCTAGTTTACGCTCTGAAATCGAGCAATTAAGAACAAAGTAGAGAGAAAAGGCATAGAACGACTCTTTTCATTATTCATGGCTTAAATTTAATACCGAAATACGGATGATTTGTGGTTTTTAAGGCATTTGTTAGGTTAAGTTTTAGCTGTTGTCTATCATTATTATCAAAGCCTATGATGCAATTAAGAACAAATACAAATGTGAGTACTAAATTTCATGACTACTATTCGTAAAGTAATTGGTGATCCTAATGAATTCTGGAGTGAATTAGATTGGTCGGATCTTTCCAGTGCAGAGCAAGATCTTTGGGGGCAACTAGGCTGGAGCGAAGAAAATTGGGATGGAGAGTTAGACTTGCCTGAATGGGAAGATCTGTCCAGTGAAGATCAACAGCATTGGGGCGTGTTGGGTTGGTCTCAAGCTAGTTGGGAAGGAGATGATGATATTCCTGCATCTGCTGAAAAGTTGTGGGAAGAACTTACCAGTGAAGAACAAGCTGCCGCGACAAAACTTGGATATGACCAAGATAAGTGGGATAACGATGAAATTTAATTTCCTGTAAGTAATTAGTCTCAATTAAATATAAAACCCAAAGAAGCTGATTCGCGCACGAATCAGCTTCTTTGGGTTTTAAGGTTTCTTTTGCCCAGCTACTTATTAGAGGGCAAGTTCCAATAAAAAACCAATGCGGCTATCGTAAACAATAGGCGATCGCCTCCATTCAACTTTAGTGCCTAAGCGGAGATTGCTAGAGAGGGCATAGCTAGTTGAGAGTGCGGTTGTACTTAGCTCTAAATTTCCATTAGGAGAAGTAAAAGTATGGCTCAAGCGTAACTCAGAGCTACGGGGAGACAAAACTAAAATTCCTTGCAATCCGACATCTAGCCCAGAAATTTGCGATCGCTCAAACTGATTAAATTGCCGATAGCCAACTATTGGCGCAACATTCCAATAGGAACCTAAAGGAAAAAGGTAATAGCGTAAATTGACTTGCAGTTCACTCTCTCGACCACTAAGTTCACTTTGGTAGCTACCGCTAACTGTCAAAGGTGACTGACCCAAAAATAAATCTTCAACACCTGCCTCAATCCCTAAAGAGTTATCTCTTGAAGTAATTCCGACCCTCAGCTTGGTATTAAAGCTAGGGGTATTATAAATATCATCCAAAAGGTCTGGAGGATTATCCAGCCATTTCCTTAAAACAGGGCTGCTATCGATTACTTGCCGATCAATTTCTAAATTCCTAATTCGGCGTGACTTTTCTTCATTGCCAAATGCGGCGAGGCTGAAACTAAAACAAGTGAATAAGACTATAGCGATCGCCAAGGGTTTTGACATAGGTTTGCAAGTGGCATTATGAAGTCTTAAATGAGCATCCTTAATATTTATAGCGCTTTCTGATCGATTATGTCCCCGCCAAAAGCGGGGATCTGTTGAAAGCCCCGCAAAATATTGCTTTCTAAAACCCTTGGTTTGTTACTGTAAAATGCTTCTTGAGCGTCCATGAAAATAATATGCCCAAGCACTATGCCCAAGCCTAAAACAAATTTAATTCTCAATCCTAAGCCCCAATCACAAATTACTCTCAGTGAATACATTACTGCGATCGCTTGGTCAGCCAATAGCAAATATTTAGCTGCTGCCACCGCATCGGGAGAAATAGTCCTTTTTGACGAGGCAATCGCTGGTTATGATTTGGCACAAAAGCAGACGCAGTTACAAGCATCAACCGAATTTGCCATCAATTGTTTGGGCTTTTCCGCAGATGGAGAGTGGCTAGCCGCCGCAGGACAAGACGGCAAAGTTCACATATGGCAACTGAATGACGATAAGCCAGCGATCGCGGCGACCCTTGACCTTGGCAAGACTTGGATTGAGCATTTAGTTTGGCATCCGCACCGCGCCGAATTAGCTTTTAGTTTTGGGAAATATGTGCAGGTTTGGAGCGCCGCCACCCTCGATATTGTGACTACCCTGCATTTTGAAAAGTCAACCGTACTAGCGATCGCATGGCATCCTAGCGGTGAATACCTGACTGCTGCTGGTGATGGTGGACTTAAAGTTTGGTCAGCCGCAGATTGGTATGCCGATCCGATCGTCTTTGAAATGCCCACAGCAGCCTCCAATTTAACTTGGGATTTAACTGGAGAGTACTTAGTCGCCAGTACCCTCGATCACCTTGTTGTGGTCATGCAATGGTTGGGTAGAGACTTTGATGCATCCCCTTGGCGGATGCAAGGCTTCCCTGGCAAAATTCGCTGCTTTGACTGGGCTGCCAACAAAAATTCGCCTCTCTTAGCTTCGTCCAGTGGCTCTGACGTAGTTGTCTGGGAAAAGCACGCCGACCTCAATGTGGGCTGGGAAGGTGAGGTACTCAAAGGACATAATAGCAATGTGGGATCTGTCGCCTTTAAGCCGAAGTCTACAGTCCTTGCCTCTGGCGATGAAAATGGTAGGATTACAATCTGGAAAGATGCTCAGAGTTGGGTACAGTCCCTAGAAACGCCGATGGGTGAGATTACCGCTTTGCAATGGCAACTACAAGGTAAAAAGTTAGCGGCTGCCAATGCTGACGGGGATCTACTAATTTGGGCTGAGTCGTCACAGGGCAAAGGATTTCGTTAGCAATTTACAGCACTTTACGCTCAAAATCTAAACAACAAAATTTTTAAAAGGCTGACTTTGTAAGCCTTTTAAAAATTTCCTTGGGTTCTAAAAAAGCGCTGCATCTGTGGACATAAAACCTAAACAGACGGAATCATGCAATGGAATTATTTGATTTAGCAAGTATTAAGCGCGATCGCTATGTCAGCGTTATTGTCGATTGCATTGGTATTGAAGATTTGCTGACTTATCGCATACCTGAAGATATAGAGGTTCAAGTTGGCGATGTTCTCAGCGTTCCTCTAGGAAATCGACAGGTAGGCGCGATCGCTTTACAAATCTCTGATACTTCAACAATTACCGATACAGAAATCAAGTCAATTAGTTTGGTAATTAGTTCAGGAATTTTCCCGAAGACTTACTGGGAGATGCTAGTACGTACTGCTGACTATTATCGAACTCCCTTGATGCAGACTGTAAAAACTGCCCTTCCTCCGAAGTTGTTAGATCAATCGCACTATCGCATCAAGATAAATCCAAATCTCACTGTTCCAGACAATTTAGAGATCCATAAAATCCCTAAGTCCGCCCAAGTGGTTTGGGAATTTTTGCAAGAACATCGGAATAACCCTAAAGGTATTAGCCGCCGCTATATCTCTCAAAAGCTGGGGCGATCTGCCAGTTCAGGTTTAAAAGAATTAAATAAATTAGCATGGATTGAAACATATCTAGAGCTTCCTAATCGTCCTAAGCCCAAATACGAAGATGTCGTCACTTTAGCAAAAGAACCCGATGTCAAGTTAGGTATTAAACAAATAGAAGTTTTAAAAATTTTGCAACTTCAGGGAGGCGAATGCTTAAAGACTGAGCTATGTAAACTCGCTAATACGACCACTTCGACAGTCCAAAGCCTCGAGAATAGAGGATTCCTGACTATATCTAAACGTGAAGTGCTGCGGTTAGGGGGGAAAAGTCACACGGTTAATCGCGATCGCCCTAAGGATCTCACAACCGATCAAGATGTTGCACTGCAACAAATTTTGAGCGCGATCGCTAGCCAGACTGCACTGCATTTTCTGTTACATGGCGTGACAGGCTCTGGCAAAACGGAAGTTTATCTGCAAGCGATCGCCGCTATTCTCCAAGCAGGGAAATCGGCTCTGGTTCTAGTTCCAGAAATTGGTTTAACTCCACAGCTTACCGATCGCTTTCGAGCGCGATTTGGGGATGCCAAGGTAAATGTTTATCATAGTCAATTATCTGAGGGAGAGCGCTTTGATACATGGCGGTTGATGCTAACAGGCGATGCTCAAGTAGTGATTGGCACGCGATCGGCTGTGTTTGCACCACTTGCTAATTTGGGCTTAATCGTGATGGATGAAGAGCATGACAATAGCTTCAAGCAGGATCAGCCCCAACCTTGCTATCACGCCCGCACAATTGCCGAATGGCGATCGCAATTAGAGAATATTCCCCTTGTCCTAGGTTCGGCAACACCATCGGCTGAAGCGATTTATGCCCAGCAAGAAGGTAAATCTATCTATTTGGAATTGCCCAATCGCATCGGCAATAAAACCATGCCTCCCATTGAAATTGTGGATATGCGGGATGAATTTAAGGCTGGCAATTATTCAATCTTGAGCCGCCGTTTACAAGTTGCGATCGCTGCCATGTTGGAATCTAAACAACAAGGGATTCTCTTCATTCATCGGCGAGGCTACAGCACATTTGTTTCCTGTCGAGCCTGTGGCTATGTTGCGGAATGTCCCAACTGTGATGTTTCCCTCTCTTATCATGACCCGATCTCACCAACAGCCTATCAACCAAAATCTGCCCACTTACGCTGCCACTATTGCAACTACACTCTAGTTCAGCCAAAATCTTGCCCTGATTGCGGTTCACCCTATTTTAAGCACTTTGGCAGTGGCACTCAAAAAGTAGAACAGGAACTTGCCAAGCTATTCCCAAATATTCGCCTGATTCGCTTTGATAGTGATACCACCCGCAACAAAGATCAGCATCGCTTATTGATTGACCAATTCCGTTCTGGAGAAGCAGATTTATTAGTGGGAACACAGATGTTAACTAAGGGCTTAGATATTCCTCAAGTCACCTTAGTGGGCGTAGTTTCCGCAGATGGATTATTGAATTTTTCTGATTATCGAGCAGGGGAAAGAGCCGCGCAAACGCTTCTACAAGTAGCAGGTCGAGCAGGTCGAGGTGAAGAAGAAGGAAAAGTGATTATGCAAACCTATACCCCTGAACATCCTGCCATAGAAGCAGTGCAGAGCTATCAGTTAGATGCATTTATGCAGACAGAACTAGCCATGCGTGAGGCCTTGCACTATCCACCAATGGGACAGATGGTATTGATTCATCTCAGTAGCGAGAATGCTGAGGCTGTTGAAAAATCGGCAAATGAGTTAGCCGAATATCTACGGCAATTGGAAAATGACTGGGACATTTTAGGAGCTACGCCCGCCACGATCGCTAAAGTCTCTAATCGTTATCGGTGGCAGATCTTACTCAAGTTTGCTCCCGAAGTTTTACCTAATGTTCCCAATTTAGACGAGTTACGAATGTTAGTAAATTCCAAAGCGATAAGAGTTGCGATCGATGTCGATCCCATGACGATTTTGTAGTCTACTTTTATCAATGCGGTGTTGTTGTGAACTGATTCAATTCAAACCTTCGATGAAAAGTGCGATCGCTGTCATCATCATTAATCCCAACCCCGATCGCCAGAGAACTTCCCAAATCATTGGCAAACAGGCAAACAAGAGTGGTATCGCGCTAAACATTGCTGATATAGGGAATGCTAGAAATATGCCAAGAACGAACAGTGCAAAGGTTTTTGAGAATGCGATCGTGAGTTTGATAAACATAACGATGCTAGCCGCAGCTAGGGCGAA
>JBBQRB010000197.1:0-6267 GCA_038215315.1 Pseudanabaenales cyanobacterium | reverse complement strand
AAGCCTCTCAAAGTTGAAGGTTACATGACTCGTGATCCTCGTTGTAAGGAACGTAAAAAATACGGACTCAAGAAAGCCCGTAAAGCTCCTCAATACTCAAAACGGTAATTACCAAAAAAGAAAAAGCCTCGCAATGCGAGGCTTTTTCTTTTTTGGTTTCAAAAACAGAAGATGATTTGCGGCGCGAAGCGCCGCACCGCTAATCTTTCACTGGAAAGGGAGTAGCAATTCTCGTCATAAAAGTTAGTTTTTTTTGAAAGCACGCCTGCGGCTGACTTTCAAAAAACTAACTTTAGGGTTTGCAGGTCCTTCTTTACAACCATGAAATCGTGATATTTGTAACGCAAAGCTGTCAAGCAATCAGGTAACATTGCTTACATTCAGGATTTACCTGAACTTCAGTAATTACTTACTCTTTACGATGCAACAATTAACACCTAATCCTAGCTTCAGCCTAACTATCCGCGTGCAACTTCTCAACCGCGCTGGAATGCTATCTTCAGTTATCCGCGTTCTCGCTGAAGCAGGAGGGAATCTTGGACAGATTGACCTGATCCAACAGACTCGAAAAATCTCTGTACGCGATATCACCGTAAGTGCTTACAGCACTGAGCATATGGATCAGCTCATTGCTGTTGTCAAGACAGTTCCAGAAATTCGGGTTCTTGAAATTTATGATCGCACGTTTCAAGTTCATAAAGGTGGCAAGATTCATCTAGAAGCTAAAGTTGCCGTTAAAGGACAAGACGATCTGGCGATGGTCTATACCCCTGGCGTAGGGCGTGTCTGCATGGCGATCGCTGAAGATAAGCGCAAGGTTTATGACTACACAATCAAGTGCAATACGATTGCTGTGGTCACTGATGGCACTGCCGTATTGGGATTAGGAGATATTGGGCCTGAAGCCGCCATGCCCGTTATGGAAGGGAAGGCTATGTTGTTTAAGCAGTTTGCAGGACTAGATGCTTTTCCAATTTGTTTAAATACTAAGGATGTTGATGAAATCGTCGAAACTGTCAAACGTATTTCACCTGCTTTTGGAGGCATAAATCTTGAAGATATTAGCGCTCCCCGTTGCTTTGAAATTGAAAGACGACTTAAAGAAGAACTAGATATTCCCGTCTATCACGATGATCAGCATGGTACGGCGATCGTCGTGGTTGCAGCTACCTTAAATGCCCTCAAAGTAGTCAGTAAACCCATTGATGAAGTGCGAATTGTCATGAATGGCGCTGGAGCTTCGGGAATTGCGGTAGCAAGGCTGTTACGCGAGGCGGGAGTCAAACGGATTGAGATGTGTGACTCTAGGGGCTGCATCAGCAAAGATCGCCCCGACCTCACTCCTGAAAAGTCAGAATTTGCCAGCGATCGCACAGGATCTCTGGCTGAAGTAATTAAAGGAGCCGATATGTTTATCGGTTTGAGTGTTAAGGGTGCGTTGACTCCTGAGATGGTCAGAAGTATGGCTCCTGCACCGATTGTCTTCGCAATGGCAAATCCTAACCCTGAGATTCAGCCTGAGCTGGTGGAAAATGATGTTGCAGTCATTGCTACAGGTCGTAGTGACTATGCTAACCAAATTAATAATGTGCTGGCGTTCCCGGGGATTTTTCGCGGTGCGCTTGATGCCAGAGTTACCAAAATCACCACGCAAATGAATTTAGGAGCAGCCCAAGCGATCGCATCCCTAGTCAGCAGCAGCGATCTCGCTCCCGATTTTATTATTCCTTCGGTATTTGATCCCCGCGTTTCCCACGCTGTCGCTGCGGCTGTCCATGCTGTAGCTCGACAACAAGGGCTAGCCAACGCATAAAACCAGAAGACGAATTGCGGCTATATCAGGACAAATCAAAACCAAAAAGAGGGCGGCGGCGCAAAGCGCCGTCGCCCTCTTTTTGGTTTTAGGACTAAATTTGCATAGCAATAAATTCATCAACTAGATTAAGAATCAGTTCGAGGTCATTCTTGAGATTGATCGGAGCGACGGGAAAGCCATGGGCAACTCGATTTCTAGTTTCATTTAAAGCGATCGCTCTGGCAAATTGATCGTGGGATATTTCGGCTTGCTCGTGCAGGTGATCGATCATTAGCTTGGTGGGCAGGCGATCAATTGGCAAAAAAGATTGTCTTGCTCTTCTTCGCATTAATACTTCAGCAAAAATCCATAGTGAAAGGAAAGCCGCCTCATGTTCACCGATGGAAATTAACTTAGCGATTTTTTCTTTGCGCTGCAAGATTTGCGATCGCGTCAATTTTTGATCGGCAATATCCTCCTCCGCGATCGGCGTAGCATCCTCATTAGTAATTAGTAAAAATCTCCAATCACCCTGCTCGGAGACACTTTTGGAAATATCGCGATAATAGGCAACATCTAGATCTGTAGCAAAATCTTTGATCTCAATGATGAATCCCTGAGTTTCTGATATTTTCACCAGCAAATCTGGGCTATACCCTTCTAAGACAAATGGTAGCTGCTGGGGCTGACAAAGAACCTCATATCCTTGTTTGCTATAGCATTCGACAACTTTTTCAAGCAAAATATTCATAACTAGATTATCTAAGCACATTGGTGACCCTGCTTAATACCAAGTTAGAAAGCAGCTACGCTATTTTCTGACTTGGTATTAAACAGGCAAAGGAAACCTTAAAACCAAAAAAGCTGTAGCGCACGCTGCGCGTGCGCTACAGCTTTTTTGATTTTAGGTTTTATAACTGGACATAAGTGCAAACCAGAAAGCTGTGACTTTCATTCGTCTAAATGCTCAGAAGCAGCACGATAAAGCTCTAAAACATGGTGATCAAGTAATTGGTAATAAACCCTACGCTTGTCTTTTCTATAGCTTACTAAGCGCATCGTGCGGAGAACTCTTAACTGATGAGAAACCGCCGATTCACTCATGCCTACCAAGGTCGCTAGATCATGAACACATAGTTCTGTTCTAGATAAAATTGACAGAATTCGCAATCGATTGGGATCTCCCAACAGCGCAAAAAATTCTGCCATGACTTGGGCTTTTTCTATAGGCAAAATCCCGTCAATTATCTCTTGCGAGACTTCAGGAGCGATCGCATGAAGATCACAGGTCGGCAGTTCTTTTAAGCTATCGATAGAGACTGGAACAATATCTAACATATCCGTATTGTATCGTAATCCTAAAGCGCTTTTCTCTCAATCCCGAGCCAAGCAAATTTTTGAAAGTGTTGCGAAGCAACGCTTTCAAAAATTTGCTTGGCTCATTTGATCGAAAATTGATACAAATGAGTTAGAGAGGCTTCGACTTCGTTCAGCCATCGGTCTCGTTGGCTGAACGAAGCCGAAGCCTCTGGCACTGAACTGGTAAAGTTTTCCAGCGCATCTCTTACGGCGCTTAAAGCCCAAAAGATGGCGGCGCTTCGCGCCACCATCTTTTGAGTTTTAAGACTGGAGACAACTATATGCAATATGTTGACGTATGAATATATATTCAGGTATAATATTTATAGTTAAATGAGATTAAATAAATGACTACTCTGACTGAAACTAAATGTGCCTGTTCTAAATGTAGCTGCACCGTCTCTCTTGAGACCGCAATTATGGCAGACGGTAAGCCCTATTGCAGCCGAGCTTGTGCTGACGGACATCCTGAAGGCTCAACAGGCTGTAAAAAGGCTGACTGTGAGTGTGGCTAAGCAAAAAAAAGGATGATACAAAAAAAGGTGAGCGATGCCCACCTTTTTTTGTGTCATTCTTTTTTGCCATTTTGCTGCGCTATAGTACAAATTATCAGCTTCACTAAAATCCAAGATGCTAAATTTAGACGAAATTATGTCGCTTGCCCGCCCGATCGCTTGGGGGGCTGGAGATATTTTGATGAAGTACTATCAAAAGCCTCAAGATTTAGTAATCCAATTTAAAGGCGAGGAAGAAGGTGATGTCACCTCGGCAGACTTAGCAGCCAATGATTTTATTTTGAGCCAACTTCAAGAAACCTTTGGAACAGAGAATTTTGCCTATCTCAGCGAAGAGACTGAGGACAATACAGAACGTCTAGAGCGGGAATGGGTCTGGATCATCGATCCAATGGATGGTACTAGCGATTTTATTCGGCGAACTGGTGAATTTGCGGTACATATTGGATTGACCTATCGACAACGACCTGTACTAGGGCTGGTGGCAACCCCTGCCCGCGATCGCCTGTTTCAAGGATTTTTAGGAAATGGGGCGTATATCGAAACTAGAGATGGTTCTCAACAACGGATTCAAGTTTCAGACAAAGTACAGCTTAATCAAATGGTCGTAGTTGCTAGCCGTAGCCATCGCAATTATCAACTTGAGTGTATTCTCGAACAGTTGCCCAAAGCCGCCGAAATTGCAGTTGGTAGTATTGGTGGCAAATTTACGGCGATCGCTTCAGGAAGTGCCGATGTATATATATCAGTCTCAGGTAAGTCCGCCCCCAAAGATTGGGACTACTGCGCCCCCGAAATCATTTTGACTGAAGCAGGAGGACGGCTTACCCACGCCGATCTATCTTTGCTGTCTTACAACAACTTGGAATTATGTCAATGGGGGACGATTGTTGCTAGCAATGGTCATTGCCATCACGAGATTTGTCAGATCAGCCAAGATGCGATCGCGAAAAAGTAATATAAAACCCGAAAAGCTATGGCGTACAACATAGCTTTTCGGGTTGAATCCAAATTCTAGGGATGGACTTGGGATAAAATTCCACCCAATCGATCATAGTCATCCTTGAGTAATAGACTGAGCTTGCGTCCTGCTTGAACTAGCCAGTTGCGATCGCATTTACGAACTTGATAGACATTTCGCAACACTGCGGCGATTAGCTCATCGACAGGCGCATTATTCATTTGTACTAAAGTTCTTAAAAAATTTAATTCTTCCGTAAAATTAGCAATTTCCTCTTCTTCACAAGCAAAGACTGCTTGATGAATCTGTGGAGGTTGCGCTGGTAAATGTTGATAGACATTGCCAAGTGTAGAGAATCCCAACAAAACCACTTTTATTTCTGAGCGTAACATTGCGAAAATTTGCGGTTGTTGTTCACGAATTGCTTGGAGGCTTAATCCCAAAGCTACGGCTCGATGTACTGAATCAATCGTCGATGTGGTGGCATGATAAACCACACCATAGGAGATGATGTTACTATTTTCCTCCTGTTGAGACTTGACCCAACTACCAAAGGCTGGCATTGCTGGGAAATCTAAACTTTCTGGTTCTAAGCATTCTGCCAAAAAATCTGTTGTCGAAGTTGCCACAACTTCAGCTATGTGTAGTGGATGGCGATGAGGGCTTGATAGTGACGAAAGCATAGTTAATTCTCATCGCTTAAGCAAATAAGTCATCGGTTGCGCGGCGACCGCCCCAAGTTTTTACGATCAGATCATCGAAGTGATCGGCGCTCTCTAGGACTTCATTTATGGCAAGCTTAAATTCATTCTGTTGACAAGAAGCGCCTAGCAAAGTGACATGAAATCGAATATCTCCATCGTCAGCCATACTAAATCCGCCGAATCGGAAAGTATCGTTTTGTTTGAGCAAAAAGCATAGTAAATCATCTTTAACTGTGACTTCGGTAGCGACATAAGACCAGATATAAATGATTGATTCAACTTGACGAAAGGGACGAACTTCGACAACTGCTGCTGCGGAACCAAATTGTAAGCTAAAAATAGGTTTGTCTTCTAAGGGATTAGAGATGCGATCGCAAATTTCGGGTAACCAACTAACCACTTTTTGATAGGTGGCTTCTTGTTCTTCTGTTTGAAAATTCACAACTGCAAATTACCTTTTGATTAAGACTTTTAAAATCTTATCCTAATCTGGTGATAAACCCCATCCAAGATGGGAACTGAAGTTTTTTGGCTTTAAAAGTTAAGGTAGTTCTAAAGGATACTCCCTTCCCAATATAAGAATAAATATTAAAACCTGAGAATTAGCGGTGCGGCGCGAAGCGCCGCACCGCTAATCTTTCACAGGGTAGGGAGTAGCTGAGATTAGAACAAGATGTTAGCGATAGGTGGGGGATAAATACAGAAATCCTACGACAATAAGCCATAAAATATTCACATCCGTATACCTGTGAAAGATTGATGGCACTATACGATATTAGCATCGGCTAAAGTGCAAAGCATGTGGGCAAGGCAACTTAGCGAATCCCGCAAAAATTTATGGCATGGTTTCATTGTTACAACGAGAGAAGATTTGATTGCTCAGGTCTGTTTCAACTACAGATCGCGCTCTCTCCCATTACTCTAAGTGATCGT
>JBBQRB010000196.1:0-6321 GCA_038215315.1 Pseudanabaenales cyanobacterium | reverse complement strand
CGCAACGGGGGCACAACTGCCTAGCTATTTGGACTTGTTTGGTCCCTTGCCCAACGCCGTTTTGTAAAATCGTCAACCCCTTTTTAAAAGCTGCGTGTTTCACTTTTTAAAACCCTTTTTTGTTGGGGCGCTCCGCCCCGCAACTCATCTCTGGTTTACTAAATTTCATCTGAAGCAGTGCATAATAATCTTGCAAGCATGATCGGAAACTGTGCCTACCACAATTACGTCTTAGCCATTTATGAAATCACCACAGCCGCCATCCCAACCTCCTCAATCCAAGGCTCCTAAGTCTAAGTTGATGACACAGATCAGTTCGCAGATCCAGCAACTGACTCAGGTGGTGAATGGTGTATTAAAAATTAATCCCAAAGAGCGTGTACCAAAGCTAGAAGTACGCCGATCGCAAAAAGACAAGCCCGAAATATATGAATTAGTAGGCGATCGCTATATCCTTGGACGCAATACAGGTAAGTGCGATATTGTCGTGCAAACGCCCTTAGTGAGTCAAATTCATGCTCAATTAGTACGCGATCGCACTCAAAAAAAATCACAGTTTATTCTCCAAGACCAAGATTCCACCAATGGCATCTATCGCGATAAGCAACGCTTAAAAGCAGTGCCGATGCGCCATAAAATGAAAATCACTTTAGGTCCTCCCGAACTCGCCGAAGCCGCCACAATTTGCTACCTAGACCCGCCGCCTTGGTACATTCGCACGATACAGTACACAGGGATCGGGATTGGAGCGATCGCGGGGATGATGGTGTTGGCGATCGGCTATGAACTGAGTCGAGTTCCCGCCCTGCGCCCTCTACCTGTTTCCCAACAAGGCCCCGTTGAAGTAGTCGCTGGCGATGGCATGAAGCGCCTTGACCCCACCGATATTGCTAACCATACCGAATATGCCACTCTAGTGGAATTTGGGAAGTTTATCCCCCAAGCCGTAATTGCCTCTGAAGATTCTTCTTTTCGCTGGAATATTGGCGTTGATCCTGTGGGCGTGGCAAGGGCAATTATTACCAATGTGCGGAGTCGCGGCGAGAGACTCGAAGGCGCAAGTACAGTTACGCAGCAGTTAGCTAGGAATCTGCTAGGAAGCACCTATGTCGGTCGTGATGACTCCGCAGGACGCAAATGGCGCGAAGCGGCGGCGGCGGTCAAGCTAACCTTCACCTATGGCAAAGATGAGATTATGCGTCTCTATCTCAACCGCGCTTACACTGGCTATGGAGTTTATGGTTTTAAAGATGCCGCCAAGCTATATTTTGGCAAAGAAGCCTCAGAATTAAACCTTTCCGAATCGGCTACCCTCGTCGGACTATTACCATCTCCTGAAACAATCAATCCTTTTAAAAATAAAAATCGGGCGATCGAATACCGCGATCGCATTCTTTATCGCATGGCAGATCTAGGCATGATCACCTATGAAGATGCAGAACGAGCAAGGCGATCGGTCTTAATTCTCAATGAAGAAGCCAAAACTAAACTCCAAGGATCAGTTGCTCCCTACTACTACAGCTATGTATTTGAGGAATTGCAGGAGCTTCTTGGTGAGGGCTTTGCCAAGGAAGGAAACCTGATTGTCGAGACCAGTCTTGACTTAACCATGCAAAAGGCATCGGACAAAGCCCTGCGCGAAGCTGTTGCCAATGACGGCGGAACCTATGGATTTAGCCAAGGCGCGATCGTCACAGTTAATTCTAAAGATGGATCGCTTTTATCCATGACTGGTGGGGTAAGTTATCAGGCTAGCCAATTTAACCGAGCCTCCCAATCTTTGCGTCAACCAGGCTCTACCTTTAAGCTATTCAGCTACGCCGCCGCTCTCAAGAGTGGTATTTCTCCAATCACTACCTTTTCCTGTAGCAGTCTCTCAGGTATCGTCGGCTGTCAAAATGGCGGCAGTGGCGCAATTAATATGTATCGCGGCTTTGCATTTTCAGAGAATGTGGTTGCGGTAAGAGTTGCCGAGAGCGCGGGGCTAAATAATGTAGTCCAGATGGCTCAGGATTTGGGCATCACCGCCAAGCTAGACAATACTAGCAACATGGTCTTAGGTGGTAATGAGGTCAAGATTTTAGAAATGGCTGGAGCCTATGCCACTGTTGTCAATGAGGGAAAGTACCTCAAACCCCATGCAATTCGTCGCATCCTCGATAGTGCTGACTGCACTAATCCCAAAGATCGCCAAACCTGTCGCGTTATTTTTGACTCAAGTACTTTGATTAAGCCGCGTCAGGCGATCGCCCCAGATATCGCCAATACGATGGTAGAAATGATGCGCGGCGTAGTCGATTATGGCACTGGTAGAACTGCGGCTATTCCGCAGGGGCAAGTTGTCGGTAAAACAGGAACTACCGATCAATCCCGCGATCTTTGGTTTATTGGGGCTGTGCCAAGGCGTGAGCTAGTTACGGCAGTATGGCTAGGAAATGATGAAGGGGTAACTAGTGGCTCAAGTGCAGTAGCTGCAAGGGTTTGGAGTAATTATATGAGGGAAGCTTTACGTTAAAAGTCGCGCTATGTGCGACTTTTAACGTAAAAAGTTTTGCCAAAACCGCTTGACGACTGCCATAGGTGCTGTATATTAATTCCGTCTTACATCGGTTTGCGCTTAAGAGAACCACCAGAGATTTTTTAAAAACGTTGCAATGCAACGCTTTTAAAAAATCTCTCAGTTCATCTTTTAGGGCAAACCGATGTACAACATTACCAAGTCATATACTCAAGCCACGTAGGAGCTATATCTGTGAATAAAGGTGAATTAGTAGATGCGATCGCCGAAAAGGTATCCGTATCTAAAAAGAATATTGAACTAATCGTTACTGTTGCCCTCGAATCTATCGTTGATGCAGTTGCTGAAGGCGATCGCGTAACCTTAGTTGGTTTTGGCTCCTTTGAGCCACGGGAACGCCAAGAACGCGAAGGTCGCAACCCTCGCACTGGCGAAAAAATGATGATTTCGGCTACCCGCGTTCCTGCTTTCTCTGCGGGCAAGCAATTCAAAGAAAAAGTCGTAGAATAATACATTTTTGAGTTATTAAATAAAGGACGCTTCGCGTCCTTTTTTTGTATATAGATATTTGACAAAACCCAAGCGTTGAGTTTATTATGTGTATAAAGACAGTACAGCCTGTTGAGGCTTTGAGTAGTACAGAAAGTTATTGGAAAGTGCCGCTTCGCGGCACTTTCCAATAACTTTCTAGGTTTTATCGCAGCGCAAGGCGCTGTAAGTACTTACAATATCTGTCATATCTTAAGGTGAAAAATTAATGGGTTTAAAAATGATAAAGGTTGATAGATATGCCACTAGTGCTCGAAGACAAAGCTGAAAATCTATATATTTACATCTACACCAACGACCACAAGCCTGCTCACATACATCTATATCAAGGGCAGAAAGACTGATACAAACATATACGATGCAAAAATCAATATTGGTAATGCTCAGCAGCCACCTAAATTAGTTACTGCCTATTGAGGCTTTATAGGGTACAGAGAAAGTTTTGAAAGTGCCGCTTCGCGGCACTTTCAAAACTTTCTCTGGGTTTTAGAACAGCGCAAAGCGCTGTACTGCTCACCCAAGTATAAAAAATGGTGACTTAAAGATGGCACTAGCGTTAGTTGCAGAATATCAGACAGACTTGAGAATGAAATGGGAGAAAATTCATGGTGGAGAAACATCTAACAACCGAAGAAGCCCTAGACGCTCAGATCAGCAAAGCTAAGGCTGCTTATATTGAAGCAGAGTCAAAGGAACCAAGGGCGGCATCAGTTAAATTTGATATTTCTTTTGGTTTAGTAGTTATTGAACTTAAAAATGGAGCTTTTTTTAGCTTTCCGCCCCGATTAGTTCAAGGGCTAGAGAATGCTTCGGTTGAAGATTTGAGTGATATTTGGATCGATTCTTCAGGGGGTAGCGTTCACTGGGATCGACTAGATGCTGATTTCGAGATTGCGGGTCTAGTTGCGGGTATCTTCGGCACTAAGGCTTGGATGACAGAACTAGGTCGCAAAGGCGGACAAAAGACATCTTCTTCTAAAGCAGAAGCTGCACGCAAGAACGGAAAGAAGGGTGGTCGTCCCAAGAAGACCCCAAATTTAGTTTCAGGATAAAAATGTTTTTTACAGCGCTTCGCGCTCAAATTAGAACCAGAGAAATTTTTGAAAGGGTCGCAAAGCAACCCTTTCAAAAATTTCTCTGGGTTTTACAAAAGCGCAAAGCGCTGTAGCGGTATAATTTCTTTGCGATCGCTTAGGAGAATGTGCTGTGTCGGAAATGTTGTGGTCAGTGGTTGTGCCAACCTATAACCGTTTGCCAATTTTGCAGAAATGTCTGGCAGCATTGGAAAAGCAAACTATAGACCAGCCTTACGAAATTCTGGTGATTGATGATGGGTCTGCCGATGGCACAGTTGAATTTTTGCAAGCCCATCGCGATCGCTATCCCCATCTACGACTACTGACCCAAGACCATGCGGCGGCAGCGACTGCGCGTAACTATGGCATCGACTCCGCCTTGGGCAAATATATCGCCTTTGTCGATAGCGATATCACCGTTAACCCTGAGTATCTGCAATCACATACAGAAGCCCTAGCCCAAGGCGATAAAGTCTATAGCTATGGACGGATTATCGATACTAGCAACTTGGAAGCCCCAGATTCTGAGCCAGTATCTGCGGTTCCTTACTTTACAGCAGCATTGTTTGATACTTGCAATTTAGCGATCGCTCGTAAATGGTTATTGGAAGCTGGCAAATTTGATACGGGATTCTTTCAATATGGCTGGGAAGACTTTGAATTGGGAATGCGCGTTAAGAAATTAGGACTCAATCGTGTTACCTGTGCGGGTGCGATCGCTTTCCATTACCACGCCAAATTCTCCATTGATAAAATGCCTCGACTTTTGGAATTAGAAGAACAACGTGGTCGCATGAGCATTATCTTCTATCAAAAACATCCCACTTGGGAAGTGAAGCTAATGATTCAGAAAACTTGGTTTCATCTGGCACTCTGGGGCATATTGACGTTGGGCGGAACGTTAAACGATCGCACACTCAAACCTCTCTTAACATGGCTATGCGATCAAGGTAAATCAGAAATCGCTATGGAGATTTTTCGGATCTATATGAATTGGTATACCGTGATTTGGATGTACCGTAATTGGGACAAAGAGAGCAAACTACTGTTTGGTTAAGGCGCTGGCTGAGCGAAGCCGAAGCCCTATTCCAAATCGACTAAGCTCAATCTTGAAGTTTGTTCTTTTTTACCCATTGATACTTCTAACTTTTTGAGAAGCTCAATGGTTACTTCGGCAAAAGCTTTGGCTCCGCTAGAGTTTGGACTAGCGATCGCCGCAGGGATAAAATTATCAACAGCTCTGGCAATATTGACATCATTCGGAATCTTCGTTTTAAAGATATTGGCACTACTGAAGTCCGCACTCACCCGATCCATAACCTTTTGATAATAGCGACTGAGCGTAAAGCCAGCCGACATACTAAAGACAATTCCTAAAAGTTGAATATTGACTGACCTGTCCTCTCGATAGACTTCACGCAACCTTTCGATCCGCCTTTCTAATAGCTGAATGCCGACTACAGATAGAGGCTCTGGTCTAGCAGGCATCAAGTAATAGTCACTAGCAACAAGACTACTGCGAGTAATCAGGTTGTATCCAGGAGCGCAATCGAGAATTATAAAGTCATAACTTTTCATTGCTGGTTCGAGAATGTTTCTGATTAAGGACTGCTCAAACTTGCTCCAAGTTTGTTGAAAAGTTTGCTTTTCTTCGTACAGGAGCGATCGGTTATAGAGCATCTCCGACACTAGAAACTCGTCATATAAGTCAATATCGCCAACCAATAAATCTAAGCCTTGCACTTTACATACATGGGGAATTACTAAATCCTTGACCTGATAAACCTTTTCCTCAGGATCGTTGACTTGCACTCCATAACGGGCGATCGCTTGACTAACCAAATTGCGTAAGGTGCGATTTTCTTTACGACATTTGGCAAAATCCGCAGGCGAAATCATGCTTAAAGTGGCGCTAATCTGGGTGTCGAGATCGACAACTAAAACTTTTTTACGATGAATTTTAGCTAAGCAGGTGGCAATATTTACAGTTAAGGTGGTTTTACCAACACCACCCTTCATATTAACCGTTGCTATTATTTTGCCCATTATCTAGACCTAGATCATTTTCAGTGAACTAACAATACACCATATGCTAACTAAATCATCCGCAAAAAATCACTATACAGCGCTTTGCGCTGATCTAAAACCCAGAGAAGTTTTTGAAAGTGCCGCGAAGCG
>JBBQRB010000195.1:0-6369 GCA_038215315.1 Pseudanabaenales cyanobacterium | reverse complement strand
CGATCTTGAACCAAAACAGTCATTGTCTGTTTGCTAGACATTACCGATCCTCCTTGATACATACTTTTTGCTCCCATTCGTCAAGAAGCTTAGAACGATTTTCTAAAACCAACTTTAAAAGTTGCTTTTTATCCTTACTTGATATTTCAGGGTTTCGTGGATATTTAGACGTAAAAATCAATCCATTTTCCTTGCTACTTAGCAGAATATTGATACGGATCTCCCATTCTCCTGACTTGATAGCAGCATGAAAGTAAGGTGGTTTATGATCGTGAGAGTAAAAGAATAGATCTAAACCATCTATTTTAAAGGCTTGAACCTTACCCAAGTATCGACCTAACTTTATTTTACAAGATAACTAAACATGAATATAGATCGTAGTAGACATTTTGTCGATCGTTCTCGAAAGCAAAATGTCTGATTTTAGGTTTGACTGAAAAAGCTTAGAACGACAATTACCATATCAAAATTGGCTTCATAATGAGAGTTGCTGATTATAATCAAGAGGCTGGCAAGTAACTGGTGCAATGGCTGATCACAATTTTAGTCCCACAATAAATCCCTTTAGATTTTTAGTTATTCAGATCAAAAATAGATTTTGGAATTGGCAGACGATCGCGCAGATCATATTTTTAATAGCCGTAATTATTTGCAGCATTTTGGCATGGAATACCCTTGCTCGAAATATGCGAAATTCGGGGCTGGCTATTAGCTTTGACTTTCTAAATGATCCTGCTTCCTTTGACATTGCCGACAGCCCATTTCCTTACAAAGCATCCGATAGCTACACCAAAGCTTTGCAAGTTGGCTTAATCAATTCTTTAAAGGCGATCGCAGTGAGCATGGTTGCGGCAACAACGATCGGTGTCACCGTTGGTGTGTTAAGACTCTCAGACAATTGGCTAGTGAAACAACTTGCCCGAATCTATGTGGAAATCCTGCGAAATACACCATTACTATTGCAGCTATTTTTCTGGTACTCGGCGATATTTTTAACATTGCCATCAGCTAGCGATCGCATCTCTATTGGATTTGCTACCCTTGCTAAAGATGGCATTACCATCTCAGCTTTGAAAATGACTTTAAGCTCGGAATTTTGTGCCTTAGTGCTAGGACTAACTATGTTTTCTAGCGCCTTTATTGCCGAAATAGTGCGCGGGGGGATTCTTTCAGTTGCCAAGGGACAGACAGAAGCCGCTAAAGCTCTGGGACTAAGCAATTGGCAAACGATGCGAAAGATTGTCTTGCCTCAAGCCCTGCGTGTAATTATTCCTTCATTGACAAGCCAATATGTGAATATTGCCAAAAATTCTAGTCTGGCGATCGCGATCGGTTATACAGATATTTATCGGATTGCCTCTACGACGATTAACCAGACTGGTCGCCCTGTAAATGTAATTTTGATTATCATGGCAGTGTATCTGGTGATGAGTTTGACCATTTCTGCGTCGATGAATTTATTAAATCGCCAGTTCCAAATTGTCGAGCGCTAGGCACTTTAGGATAAATAGCGAAGCCGTAGGCAGTCTTGTTAGGACAAAAAACAGAAGACGAGTTGCGGCGCGAAACGCCGCAACTCGTCTTCTGTTTTTGTACACTTGGCGACAGCCATAGATAAATGAATTGTAAAACCGTCAAAACAACTTAATGAGTAGTCAAAATATTTTGGTTTGGTTTCGTAATGACTTGCGATCGCATGATTGTGAGACTTTATATCAAGCTTCTCAAGAGGCAAAACAGACAGGGGCAAAAGTATTTCCAGTTTATTGCTTTGATCCTGCTCATTTTGAGGAGACAGCCTTTGGTTTTGAGAAGACAGGGACATTTCGCGCAAAATTTTTGATTGAGAGTGTTGCTACCTTGCGGGAGAGTTTGCGATCGCTAAATTCTAATTTAATCGTGCGCTTGGGCAATCCAGATCAAGTTTTGTCAGAACTAGCTCAGCAGTTAGGAGTTAGTTCTATCTATTACCATGCAGAGGTGACAACAGAAGAGAAGAATATCGAAAAAAAGCTGCGGGCAGTTCTTAAATTACAAAAAATTAATTTCAAAAGCTTCTGGGGAAGCACGTTACTTCATCGTGATGATCTACCCTATGAAGAGATCGCCAATCTTCCTGAATTGTTCACGCACTTCCGCAAACAGGTCGAAGTCAATTTAAACGTTCGCAAACCCTTCCCCACGCCCGATCATCTGCCAGCCTTGCCAGATCATATTGATATTGGCGAGATTCCCGACTTAGCTAAGTTAGGAATCTCGGAATCTGAACCATGCGATCGCGCAGTTTTGCAATTTAAAGGCGGCGAAGTTGAGGCTTTTAAGCGTTTACAACATTACTTCTGGGACAGCGATCGCTTGCAAGTTTACAAACAAACTCGTAATGGAATGCTCTACGCCGATGACTCATCCAAATTCTCGCCTTGGTTGTCGCTTGGCTGCCTAAGTCCGCGCTATGTATACGAGCAAGTGCAAGCCTATGAAGGCGATCGCGGGGCTAATGATTCGACCTATTGGCTGATTTTTGAATTATTATGGCGCGATTACTTCCGCTTTGTTGCCGCAAAGCATGGCGATAAGCTATTTTATCGCACAGGTTTACGCGGGCTAGACTTACCTTGGAAGCAAGACTGGAAGCGCTTTGAGATTTGGAAAACAGGAAATACAGGCTATCCATTGGTGGATGCGAATATGCGCGAATTAGCAGCGACTGGCTTTATGTCTAATCGCGGTCGTCAAAATGTGGCGAGCTTTTTGACTAAAAATCTTGGTATCGATTGGCGCATGGGAGCAGAGTGGTTTGAATCGTTGCTGATCGATTACGATCCTTGCAGCAATTGGGGAAACTGGAACTACACGGCTGGGATTGGCAATGACGGCAGAGACTTTAGGTTCTTCAATATCAATAAGCAGGCTAATGATTATGATCCACAGGGGGAGTATGTCAAGCATTGGCTACCAGAACTAGGAGAGATTCCTGCGGGCAAGGTGCATCAGCCTTGGCAGCTTCTGCCAGTAGAGCAACATCGTTTTAATGTGCGCCTTGGCGTAGATTATCCCCATCCTGTTGTCGATTTATTTGCTTCGGCAAAAGCGATCGAGCGCCTAATGAAATCTTAAAGCAAAGCCAGCAATTCTCACTATGAAAATCCCAAAATCGTTTTTAGCAGCGTGGCTTAGCCACGCTGCTAAATCCTAGAAACTCTATATGTCAAAGTCAAAAATCAAAATAGCCATAGTCGGCGATGTCCATGATCTCTGGCAGCCCATCGAAGATCGCTTAGCCTTGAAATCCTTAGAAGTCGATCTGGTTTTGTTTGTCGGTGATTTTGGCAATGAATCCATAGAGGTCGTCCAAGCGATCGCTAATCTTGATATCCCTAAAGCTGTAATTCTGGGAAACCATGACGCTTGGTACAGCGCTTTCGATGATCCTAAAAAGCCCAACAAGAAAAAATGTCCATATGATCGCACCAAAGAAGATCGTGTAAAGCAGCAATTGGATATTTTGGGAAAATGTCATGTGGGTTTTAATTGGCTTGACTTTCCAGAATTAAATATCTCAGTAGTCGGTTCGCGTCCCTTTAGTTCGGGAAGCTCGCGTTGGAAAAAAGCAGCCTTTTATCGCGATCGCTTTGGGGTGAATAACTTTGCTGAGTCAACAGAAAAAATCATGCGAGCAGTCAACAGTTCTAGCCACGACACAATTATTTTTTTAGGGCACAATGGTTCTTTTGGATTAGGAAGTGAAGAACATTCCATCTGTGGAAAAGACTGGAAACCAGTTGGCGGCGACTATGGCGATCCAGATTTTGCAGAGGCTATTTCCCAGTCTTACCAAGCATTCAAAAAAATCCCCTTAGTTACCTTTGGGCATATGCACCATCACCTCAAATTGAATTCATCTCGCACCCGTGAGGCGATCGCGATTAATGACATAGGAACAGTTTTTCTAAACTCTGCTTGTTCACCAAGGATTATTAAAGAAAATGACCAAGTTTTTCGCAATTTCTCACTTGTAACTCTGGAGTTAGGAAAGGTTACTCAAGCCTCCTTGGTGTGGCTGGACTTATCTCATCACATCGTTAAAGAAGATTATTGGTTTGTTGATCCCAATTAAAATATTAAAAGATTACAAACAATTGCCCCGAATCCTGCTCCCTTCGCCGCGTACTGCTAATTATTTACTGCGAAGGGAGTAAGTATGTGGGCAAAAGAAACCTTAAAAACCAAAAAGCTGTAGCGCACGCGCAGCGTGCGCTATAGCTTTTTGGTTTTGGGTTTAATTATGCTTGCCTGCTTATCTAGGGTTTCAAATACATAATTTATTTCGTTTGCGATCCTTAGCGATCGCCATAAAATATAGTTAAAGTACCTATGACTTCAACTACGCTCAGCCGACTTTGGCTGAGCGTAGTTGAAATCCTCCAAACTTAGTGGGATATTCTTTCTTTCCAAGGGCCTACAGCAGATTGAGAACAAACCCACCACTAAATTTTTTGTAAAAGCCCAGCAAAGCGGGGCTTTTACAAAAAATTTGGGTTTGGTTTGATCGGAATTTGCTGTAATGACTATGCCGACCATATTTATGAATTGTTTGTGAATTAATTATGCTCAATGACATTTTACGCGGTGACTTTAACAACCTATCAAGTGAGCTTAAACGGGTATCAGGTCGGCTAGATTTCTGGCTATTTGCTTTGTGGATCAGCCTAATTTCAAGCAATATCGCCCTAGTTGTCAGACTTGCCGATTCTGTAGACGAGACAGCAATTCAGATCTTGACTTGGGCAGTGGCAGTTCTATTGGTTACTCGCAATCGACCGAATCTAAAATTTGATGCGAGTCCTTCCGCGATCGCAGTTGGCGTATTACTCGTTGTTTGGGTAATGATTAAGAGTTTATTAACTCGAAGAGTTTATGACATTCTGTTTATCCTTACGCCGATTATGGCAACCATTGGGGTTGCGCTCATCGCCTCAGGATGGAAAGGCTTACGGCAATATTGGCAACCGATCCTGTTAGCGGCAATTATGGGAATTCCTGTCCCTTTCTTTTTCTCCGCGATCGAAGCCGTGATTCCCGTTAACGTCTTGACAGCCCAATTTGCTAATTCGGCACTGTGGTATGGAGGCGTAAAAGTTGCTCAGGAGGGCATTACGATTGTTAGTCAGTATGGCGCTGTGGAAGTAGCGCGTGGTTGTGCTGGCTTGCCGCCTATATTTATGCTGACGCGGATCACTTTAATGTTCGTGCTAGTATTTCCAGCCACAGTGACGCAAATGTGGATCATGTTTCCTTTAGCAATTATGATTGCCTTCGTTGTCAATTCCTTACGAGTGGCTTTGCTCGTGATTGTTGCCTCGCAAGAAGCCTTATTTAAGTATTGGCACGCAGGAGATGGCTCCCAAATTTTTTCTGTAATTGCCGTTTCAATTTTGTTAGCCTTCTGTAATTGGCTAACGAAAGACAACGATGAAGATTACGAAGAATATGAAGGGCAATAATTTTAATTGCTAATTTTAAACGAATCAATAAAGCGATCAACATCAGTTTTAGATAAATTTGCTTGAGAACCCAAAGCAAAGAGTTGATACAAACGATTATCGGCTAAGCAAAATCGTCCCTTCATTAGTACATCTGTTGACTGCACTTTACCACTTGCCTCAAAATCTCGGCATGGTACATTACCGAGCAAATATTCTTTCTCAGATTTAATCTCCCCATTGATATTAGAGACTGAACCCTTCACTGAATCGGACAGCCCCTTCTGAATATCTACGGGATTTGCGATTTTACTGGGGAAATCTGCATAGCCAATGAAATAACCTGAGTCATTAGTCTCGGAAATCAACATATTTAGCTTGATTGTCCCCACGTTAGTAGTCTGATCTTGGGACTGTTCTTGCGGCTTACTTGGTACTTGCACGCTAAACTTGCCTGCATCTGACTTATAATCCTGCCACATTGCTGGTTCACTTAGTACTGGCTTGACTTCAGGTTTTGCCTCTGGACTTGCTGTACTTTGGAGATTTTCAGTTGGTTTACTGGAAGCCACAACAGTGGGAGTTGGTGCTTCATTGGCTACTGGGGTAGATGTCGTGCAAGCACTCACCGACATCAGCGATAAGGAAACTAGGCAAATGGCGAGATTATACTTTTTCATGTCTAAATACGGTACGAACTTCGATTAGGTGGCAATACATAAACCCACTAGCTACTATATCAATCGTTAACAAGATTAAGTCGTATTTTTCATAACTGACCAAGCCAGCCAAAATTTATTCAAAACCCCAGAAGATTAGTTTGGGGGGCGGGCGGGCGCCAGCAAAAAAAGGGGGTGTGTTGGTGTGTTTTTTTAAAAATATTAAA
>JBBQRB010000194.1:0-6425 GCA_038215315.1 Pseudanabaenales cyanobacterium | reverse complement strand
CCGAATACTTCGATAGCCCGATAGTTCTTCTGACAGCGCTTTACCTTGTTTTTCTGGCTCATCCTTGAGTTTCTCAATCCTTGTCAAAATCACGCTCTGTTCGCGCCGATCCTTGATGGCAGTAAAGAGTTTCTGCGCTTAAATAGAAAAAATAATTCTATATTCCATACCCATCCTAGAAACCCAACTCTAATTTCAATGTTTCTAAACTAACCGTTTGCCCTAAATCTGCTTGTCGAATACCTTCCCGTAAATCTGACATAAATTCGCGATCGCTTAAAATTTCAATTGTCTCTATCAAAGAAGCAAACTGCTTCATGCTCAAAGCAACGATTACAGGCTTTCCATCTTGAGTGATTATCGCTGGTTCGCCTAAATTGTTAGATAGTTCTGGTAATTTTTGCTGAGCTTCAGCAACAGTCAAATAATTAAGCATTATTGTTTGCCAAGTTTTGATCCTAGATTCTATATTAACCCTATGGCATGATTATTGATGTAGCAATAATTCATTGATCGCCATATTCACAGACTTAGGCTTAGGAATATGGCGATCGCCTTGAGGTAAAGACTTTACGGAATTACGAGTAAGTATGTGGGCAAAAGAAACTTTAAAACCCAAAAAGCTGTAGCGCACGCTGCGCGTGCGCTACAGCTTTTTGGGTTTTGGGTTTAATTATGCTTACCTACTTACGCTACGTGATCGCCTCTCTCAAAGCTAAAAATCAACATCAAACAAAAGGAACTTCTAAAAGTATTGCAAAGCAATACTTTTAGAAGTTCCTTTTGTTTAGTATTAAAGACAATGGGATTCAAGCCCATTATCTATTAGGGTTTAGGTACTACAGAAACAATGAGTAAATTGTCAGGCTGCAATAACTCCTTTGCAGCGCGATTAACCTGTTCAAGAGTTATAGCCTGAATCCGTTGGGGGAACTTATAAAAGTCGCCAACTGGGAATCCGTAGATTTCATCACTGAGCAAGGAGCTAGCGATGCTATCAGGATCAGCGAATTCAGTTGGGAAGTTATTAATCAGACTCTTTTGGGCGAAATTAAACTCTGCTTGAGTAATTCCCTTGTCGCGGACATCCCTGAGTAGCGCAACCGTTGCAGCGATCGCCTTTTCTGTATCCTTGCCACTGGTTTGCATTTGGATGATAAATGCTCCCTGTGGCGGTCTACCAGCTTGGAAGAAACTATAGATGCCATAGGTCAAGCCAAGGCGATCGCGGATTTCTGTGCCAAGACGACTAGCTAACGTATCACCACCCAATACTTGATTGAGAAGTAGTGCAGGATAGTACTGTGGGTCAGATCGAGAAATGCTGGGATGTCCCATCAAGGTTACGGCTTGGGTTTTACCCGCTAGGGACACCTGTTTTTCTTGAGTCGCGTCAAGGTTGGCAATTTTCGGGAATTGGAATTTTGGTGATCTGCCTGTCGCTTTCCATTTGCCTAGCTTCTCTTCGAGCAGCTTTCTGATTTCCGCAGGTTCAAAATCACCCATCAGTGTCAGAATCGTACTATCAGGTCGGTAATAGGTTTGATAGAACTTGACTAGATCTTCTCTTTGAATGGATTTAAGCGTTTCTTCTGTTCGCATCACATTGAAGGGATGTCCTTGAGGATAGAGCGTTGATTGGAAAATCCGCCTTACTAGGGCATTGGGGCTATCCATTTCCGACTTCAAGGAGAGCAGATTGCGCTGTTTATTGAGTCCAAATTCTTTAGCAGGAAAATTCGCATTTTGTAATAAATCGGCTAACTGATCGATGACTACGGGCAAATCTTTAGACATAGCGATTCCAGATATGCCAACACTTTCACGTCCTGCGCCAAAGCCGAGACTTGCGCCCAGATTTTCTAAGCGTGAGGCAAGGGCAAGCGCATTTTTAGTGGTTGTGCCATTGCTGATATTTTGCGCTGTAATTCCTGCTAGTCCTGCTTTGGCTACGGAGTCAAAACCAGATCCTGCAATGATTTCACCAACTAGAGTTACTGTCGGTGTGCTGCGATCGCGCAGTAATAAAACTTTGATGCCATTGGATAGCGTAAACTTGTCAGGATCTACTTCAGGTGGCGCTCCTGCACTAGCAACCAAAGCGCTCTCTGGCAGATACTTAGCAACTTCAGATGGATCGACAGGTGAGCTAGGCTTGAATGCATCAGAAGAATGGGCATTGGTTGGGGTGCTATCACCTGCGGCGATTACCGATGGCTCAAAGTAGCCGACTACACGCCGATCATTTTGTAAATACTTCTGAGCAACCCGTTTAACATCAGCAATTGTGACCTGATCAACGGCGGCTAGGTAGCGATCGCTATAGCGATAGTCTTTAGCAACAGTTTGGTTATAACCAATTTGAATTGCTTGGGAATTAATATCGCGATTGCCGAGAATATAACTTGACCGCATATTTATCTTGGCGCGATCAATCTCCGATTGCAAAATTGGCTGGGTCTTCAATTTGTCAATTTCTGCTAGCAAGAGGCGATCAAGTTCTGCTAGAGACTTGCCCTCTGCGGGAGTCGCGCTCATAAAGTACCAACCAGTGCCAATCATTGCTGAAGCACTACCACTAACGCTGCTGGCTAAGCCTGTCTCTACCAATGCTTGATAGAAGCGAGAACTTCTACCCGATGTCAGGATGCTATCCATCACATCAATGGCTGCGACATCGGGATCATTAACTTTAGGTAAGTTGGGATAAACCGCCTGTAAAAACGGTAGACTTCCTGGTTCTTTTAGTAAAATTGGTCGCTGTGTCTGGGGTTGTGGAGGTTTGGGCTTGAGTTGCTGAGCCTCTGGAGAAATTAAAGCTTGGGGCTTCGGTGGAGCCGCGATCGCGCCGTAAATTTTACGAACCTGTTGAAGAGTCGCTTCGGTCTCAAAGTTGCCAACAATTACCAAAGTGGCATTGTCTGGACGATAGAAGGTACGGTAATAATTTTGAACATCCTCAACCGTATAGTTCTCAACTTCAGGGCGATAGCCAATCACTGGCCAACCATAGGAGCTATTGGGATAGGCGGCAAGCATAACTTGGCGGTATAGCCTCGTACCAGGACTATTATCTCCGCCATCTAGCTCTGATAAAACCACAGTGCGTTCACTCTTGAGTTCACTTTCCCCCGCTACGGTGTTTACCATGCGATCGGCTTCTAACCGCAACATCGCTTCGAGCTTATCGCTGCCCACCGTTCCATAATAAGCAGTCATGTCATAGCTAGTAAAAGCATTAGAGTTACTACCCAAAGCACTCAGCAGCCTTCCAAATTGAATTGGTCGCTCGGTCGTACCCTTAAACATTAAATGCTCAAGTTGATGGGAAATACCTGTAATTCCCGCTTTCTCATTTTGGGAACCAACGCGATACCACATCTGCACACTAACTACAGGAGCAGTATTTACTTGCTTGGTTAAAACTGTCAAACCATTATCCAAGACAGTCTTAACGACATCTCCTGTAAGCAACTCAGGGGCTAAGCTATCTGTGGTTTTGGCAACTAGATTGGGTTGCGCGGCATAGGCTGAGCTGCTTGGTAGCTTTAACCACGATGGCAAATTAAGGGACAAATTACCGAGCATCACTACGGCGATCGCTGCGGCTAGTCCTCGACTCAAAAAAGAGAGCATAAAATTACGCTTCACCGAAATCTCCACGAAATACTTTTTCATTATAAGTTGACTCAAGTTTTCCGCCTCATGACTCCCATAACAAAATTGCTGAGGATCGTAAATTAAATAAAACCCAGAAATGACTCGGTGGGCTTCGCCCGCCGAGTCATTTCTGGGTTTTATAACAACGCAAAGTGCTGTAAGCAACTTTGTTATAAAACAAACTTTTGGATCGCGGCGGCAACGCCATTTTGATCCACACTAGGCGCAATCCAATCGCCCAATGGTTTCATCCCCTCTGCACCATTTCCCATGACTACGCCGATTCCTGCATATTCGATCATTTCTAGATCGTTGAAGTTATCGCCGATCGCTAAAACCTGCGATCGATCAAATCCAAGAATATTTTCGGCTAAGTGTTTAACCGCAGTACCTTTATTGGCGATCGGGTTGGTTGCCTCAAAAAAAGTTGCCACTGACTTAGTGAGATAAAGTTGCTGTGGGGTGTAGCGATCTTTGAGTACGCGCAACATCTCAGTAACTAGCTCGGCAGTGTCACTTAAAGCCAAAATCTTAGTCGGTGGATGTGTCATATTTCCTTGAGTCAAAAACTCGCGCAAATCTCCAACCACTTTTACGTCAACTTTGGATCTTTCCGCATAGGCTTTAGTTTGGGCTGTCATTTTCCTGACATATAACTCATCATTGATGTAGATGTGAATTGACAACTGATCGTTAGCCGCATATTCACCCAAATCATCTAGCAAAGAGAGAGCTTGAGCAATATCCACTGGCCAATGTCCCACGATTTCGTCAGTTCGTGGATCTTTAATCAAAGCTCCCTGATAGGAAATTAGGGGGAGATCGGAACCAATTAAGTCATGAAATCTAACCGCCGAGCGATACATCCGACCTGTAGCGATCGCAACTTTTACCCCTTTAGCTTGGGCAGCCTTAATTGCTTGTTTGACAGGTTCGTTGACCTGATTGGCATCACCACTAATCGTCCCGTCGATATCCACCACGACTAATCTAATATCTTGTGCCATGAGTTTTTATTGCCTTGGTTAGTTGTCTCCTTGGCAAATAGTTTAACAGCGCTACGCTCAGCGTTCTAATACCAAGTTAGGAAATGGCGTTGCCATTTCCTAACTTGAAAACCTTCTTTGTTATAGGTAGCTCAGCGAAATAAAACCCAGAACCCAAAAAACTGTGGCGCACGCGCAGCGTGCACCACAGCTTTTTGGGTTTCTTTTGCTGAGCTACTTAGCACTTTTTTAGTGAGTAGCGGTGTGAAGCGCCACCACTCAAAACCGAATCTACAGCGCTTTGCGCTCAAACCCGAACCAATAAAATTTTTAAAAGGGTTGCTTCGCAATCCTTTTTAAAATTTTACTGAAAATTGCTGTAGATAAAAAAGGGGAGCTTAGCTCCCCTTTTTTATCTACTCAGCGCACTTTACGCCGCCTGACAAGTTTTGACATTGTTGACGAATCTCAGCTAACAAGGAGGGATTTAATTGTTTTGCTTTTTTCAAAGCTGCTTCAAACTCCTTCTTTGCTTCAGGAATGTTGCTACCACCCTGCATCCACAAAATCTGTCCTTTGAGATAGTTTAAATCAGGATTGTTAGGAGCCGCAGCTAGAGCCTTATTCACTGCTTCCAAAGCTAGATTTGGAATGCGGGCATCGCGATAGGCTAGAGCAATACCACGCCATTTGAGATAATCGGGAGCTGCATAGGTTTTGAGGCTAGCCAAGGCAGACTCAAGATCTGACAGAGGTAGTACTGACGCAATTAGCATATCGATATACCCTTTGATCAAGTTCAGTTCTGGATCTTTAGGATCGATGTCCTGAGCCTTTCTGATATTATCAAAAACATTTTGGACTAGAGGTAGCGCTTTAGCGGCGCTAGAAAGCCCTTCAGCTTTGACAATGTATCCAGCTTCGATTAAGTCGCTCGCAGCCAAATATATGTGAGCCCTTAGGTTGTCCTTACCTCTCAAAGCCTCTGCGTTAGCACGTACCCGTTTGCCTGCGACTTGCATTCCCAAGTAGTCATCTTGGGCATAAAAAGTTGCAGCCCTTAGCGCAAATAGCAAAGGCTCTTTAGCTTCAGTGCGAATTGCCACATCCAATTGCTTGACAGCCGCTGCATAGTTGCCTTCTTTAAACATCAACTCAAAGGCTTTTTGAGTTTCAGTACCGATCGCTTTGGAATTGCTGCTACGGAAAGGGTCGGCTGCTCTCACTGGCATTGCTGTAGCAAAGGAAACTAATGCTGTTAGCAATAATGCGATCGGAGCAGAGCCAAATTTCAAAGAACGGTTCATATTATTCCCCGAAAGTTTTAATCTAAAAATAGTTTAAGTTGTCTACCGTACATATAGCGCTTTGCGCCGTTATAGAACCTAGATAAAGCTTTGAGAGTGGCGCTTCGCGCCACTCTCAAAGCTTTATCTGTACCTCTTAAAACCTCAATAGGCTGTAATGGTTCTGCTGACTGAGAATTGAGACCTCTAAATATTATATTTCTAAGGCGAAATGACTACTTTAGATTATAAAAAGTTTCTGAATACTCCATACAACTAGCTCAGCACAAAAACCAAGAAGTGAGTTGCGGCGCGCCGTAACTCGCTTCTGTTTTTGTGTGGCTATACGCGCTTACCAAGGTACAGCCCCAAGAGAGGGGGGGGGGGGGGGCCGGCGCGGGCGCCCCCGCCGGGGGGGGGTGGGGGTGTTGATGGAGGGGGGGGGGGTTGGTTTTAGATATTATAAATTTTTTTATTTTGTTTTATTTTTTTT
>JBBQRB010000193.1:0-6471 GCA_038215315.1 Pseudanabaenales cyanobacterium | reverse complement strand
TTTTGCCAACCGTTGGCCCCCAAACTCAATCTAAACTTTTATTCATAAACCCACCCGCCGAATGGGGGCGTTTGCCCCCCAAATTCGCCTTCTGGTTTTGTGTCAAGGCTATAGTCAAGCAATTTAGAGATGCGTTGATTTGCCCCGCATCTCTAAAATTTGTATACCCGACTTATTTAGTCGGGTATATTTGACGACTATTTGTCTGCGTGTTACAGTTCATCACAATAGAAAAAAAATATTAGAAACCTAGCAAAGTAGCTAATTCAGGCAACTAAGAGGCAAGCAAAGACATGACCGCAACGATTGTTTCACCCTATACCAGCGATCGCGTTGACACTTTCAGTAATCTCAAATGCAAAGAGTGCGGTGCAGAATACGAAGCCAAGGCGATGCACGTCTGTGAATTGTGTTTTGGTCCTCTAGAAGTTGCCTACAATTACGATGTGATTGCGGCAAGAGTAAGCCGTGAGACTATTCAAGCTGGCCCCTTCTCAATTTGGCGCTATCGTGATTTTTTACCCGTTAAAACTGAAAACTATATTGATGTGTCTACAGGCATGACCCCCTTGCTCAAGGCAAATCGCCTTGCTAAGCGTCTCGGCATCAAAAATCTCTACATCAAAAATGATGCCGTGAATATGCCCACCTTAAGCTTTAAGGATCGCGTGGTTTCTGTCGCCCTCAGCCGCGCCATTGAGCTTGGTTTCACCACTGTTGCTTGTGCCAGCACAGGTAACTTAGCCAACTCCACCGCTGCGATCGCTGCCCATGCAGGACTAGAGTGCTGCGTATTCATTCCCTCCGACCTCGAAGCGGGTAAAGTGCTAGGCACAACCATCTACAATCCCAAAGTTTTCTCAGTTCATGGCAACTATGACCAAGTGAACCGTCTCTGCTCCGAAGTTGCTAATACCCACGGTTGGGGTTTTGTAAATATAAATTTGCGCCCTTATTATTCCGAAGGCTCTAAGACTCTTGGGTATGAAGTAATTGAGCAATTAGGCTGGAAACTTCCTGACCACATCGTCGCTCCCTTGGCTTCTGGCTCTCTATTTACCAAGATTTATAAAGGTTTTAATGAATTTGTAAAGGTTGGTTTAGTTGAAGCAAAAGCGGTGAGATTCAGTGGCGCACAGGCTGAAGGTTGCTCACCGATTGCGACTGCTTACAAAGAAGGACGTGACTTCATTACCCCTGTTAAGCCCAAAACGATCGCCAAGAGCCTCGCTATTGGTAATCCTGCCGATGGTATCTATGCGATCGACATCGCCCACAAGACCAATGGCAATATTGAGTCTGTTAATGATGATGAAATCATCCAAGCAATGAAGTTGCTTGCTGAAACTGAAGGTATCTTCACAGAAACAGCAGGTGGAACCACAATCGCCGTCTTGAAGAAGCTAGTAGAAGCTGGCAAGATTGATCCTGAAGAAACTACTGTGGTCTACATCACAGGCAATGGATTGAAGACCCAAGAAGCCGTTCAAGGCTATGTCGGCGAACCATTCTTAATTGAACCAAAGCTCGATAGTTTTGAACGCGCCCTAGAGCGTTCTCACACCTTAGACACTCTGGAATGGCAAACTGTTTCAGTTTAATTCTCTAAAAGTTGCAGAAAGGCGGCGCTCTGCGCCGCCTTTCTGCAACTTTTCAGAAACAACAAAGTAGAGTCGCCTTGCGACTCTACTTTGTTGTTATTCACTAGGAGGCGCAGCCTCAAACTTTGTACGTGGTAGCGCCGCCACGATCGCATCAAGTACTTTGCTAACCTGAATGACTTCCATTCCATAATCTTGCATCACCTGCATAGATGGAATAATCGCTCGCTTAAATCCCAATTTTGCCGCTTCCTTTAATCGCAAATCTAATTGAGAAACAGGGCGCACTTGTCCACCAAGTCCCACTTCCCCAATCATCACGGTGCGCGGATCAACAGTGCGATCGCGAAAACTCGCCGCCACTGCGATCGCCACACCTAGATCCACCGCAGGTTCCGCCACACTCAAGCCACCCGCCGCCGCTACATAAGCATCAAGTTTTGATAATGGAATTCCAATTCGCTTTTCAAGAACCGCCAGAATTTGCAAAAACCGATTGGTCTCGATACCCGTTGTCGTGCGGCGCGGCGATGAATAACTAGTGGGACTGACAAGAGCTTGTAACTCCACCACAATCGGGCGCGTTCCTTCGCAAGCAACAATCGTCGCTGTGCCTGGTACAGATTCATCACGATTACCTAAAAACAACTCCGAAGGATTGGAAACTTCACGAAGCCCGCGATCAATCATTTCAAATACGCCGATTTCCTGCGTTGCCCCAAACCGATTTTTGACCGATCGCAATAATCGATGCGTAGCAAAGCGATCGCCTTCAAAATATAAAACCGTATCAACCATATGTTCTAATACTTTGGGCCCTGCGATCGAGCCTTCCTTAGTCACATGACCAACAATAAATAACGAAATATTTTCTCGCTTAGCGACCCGCATCAGGGCAGCCGTACATTCTCGCACTTGCGAAACAGAACCAGGAGCAGCATTTAAGTTTGAGAAGTAGAGCGCCTGAATACTATCAATTACAGCAACTTTAGGACGCAATGATTGTAATTCTCTAAGAATTGTTTCTAAATCTGTTTCCGCTAATAAATACAGATCATCGGAATTCTCTTCTAAGATTCCCAATCGCTGCGATCGCAGTTTTACCTGTTGAGCGGACTCCTCGGCACAAACATAGAGTGTGGGATAGCGGCTCATTAGTTTCTGAGCCATGCCTAATAACAGCGTACTTTTGCCAATGCCCGGTTCACCACCGATTAAGACAAGGGAACCTGCCACAATCCCACCACCTAAAACGCGATCGAGTTCTTCATAGCCAGAAGGCGATCGCGCTTGATCATTATCAGTAATTTGCGAGAGGGTTAAGGATTCTCGCGCCTTGGATTTGCCTGAAGATTTGGTGGCAGTAAGATGAGAGAAAGTTGCGATCGCATTGGTGCTTGTGGAAACTACAGGGATTAATTCTTCCTGCAAAGTTCCCCAACTAGAGCAAGCGGGACATTTCCCGTACATCTGCGGAAAGTCTTCCCCACAGCTATTACAAACATATCGACTTTTTGCTTTTGCCATTTGTTTAGTTTAATCTATCCCGATCACTCGTCTATCTATCATTAAGGAGTAGATTAAGGAAACTTTCTAGCAGAGTGTAGAACCCTCAAAATTTCCACAAAGGTTTCATTAACCCGATATATCACAATATAGGGATTAACAACAATTTCTCTTGTTTCCTTTACTCTACCAGTCCGCCCCATAAGCGGAAAATCCCCAAGCTGACGCACTGCACCTCTAATTTTAGTGACCAATTGTAAGGCAGCATCTGGATTATCTTTAGCGACATATTCATAAATTACTTCCAGATTTTGCAAAGCCTTCCGCAACCATCTAACTTGCATTCATCAATCGTCCAAATACTGCATCTACTTCTTCTTCACTAACAAAATCGCCAGCATCAGCCTCTTCGATCGCCGAATTAATCTCTCCAATTTGCCATTGATACATTTCAATATAATTCTCGATCGCCGCATTCAAAATATATGAACGATCTCGATCTAACTCTTTAGCGATCGCATCTAAGGCATCACGCTTATGGGAATCCATCCGAAATGTAATCGTATCTTTAACAGTAGTCAACATTATAATACCGTGTAATGCGCTGCAATACATGGTACTATAGCAGAAAAAATAAAATATTTCAGCGAAAGTGAAATTATTGACAAGATTGTAAAATGTGTTAATAAGTTGACAGCTAACTGATCGCTTTATGTATAATCTCTTCCCTGTGAAATTTTAGCGGGGCGGCGCTCCGCGCCGCACCGCTAATTCTTGGTTTTTAAATGCGTATTTTTATACTGGGAAGGGAGTAGCTATAATGATTTCCAATGATTGCATAAAAAATATTTGGCGTAGACGCATATCAAGTGACTAAGCGGGTTTTTGAGATGAATTTTTCTGTTGTTATGGAGGTTTAGGTAATGGCGATCGCGTTAGACAAAAGTTCGATTACATATTCACAAGAAAACACATTATCGATTGAAGAGTTTTTGGCTTTACCAGAAACTAAACCCGCCAATGATTTTATCGACGGACAAATTTATCAGAAAACCATGCCACAAGGACAACACAGTACTTTACAAGTAGAAATTGCAACCACGATTAACTCGATTGGTAAGCCCAAAAAATTTGCTTTTGCCTTTCCTGAGTTGCGCTGTACTTTTGGCGGTATATCGATCGTCCCTGATATTGCCGTGCTGCGATGGGCAAATATTCCGTTCTTACCAAATAAACGAGTTGATAATCGTATTTTGGTTCCCCCTGATTGGATTATTGAAATTCTTTCCCCAGATCAATCACCTTTACGAGTGATGAATAAAATTAGTTCCGCGATTACTAACGGCTCCGAACTTGGTTGGCTCATTTTGCCCGCACAAGATTTGATTATGACCTATGAAGGCGATCGCATTCCTGAAATGAAAAAAGGTAAAGATATTCTGCCAGTTCTGGATGTTTTAGATTGGCAGGTAACAGTAGATGATGTTTTTAATTTACTTTGTTTGGGATAAGAGATATTAATTTAGAAATAGTGACAAAGAGAATGATTAAATAAAATAAGGTGCGATCGCCTGTTCGATTAATACACCCTAATAAATTAGCGATCGCAGACCAAATTTAACAAATCATGTCTTTTGCTATGATAAGCAAGTATCTCAAGAATATAAGGTTATGTTAACCACGAAAACTTCTACTCAAGCCAACGTTAGGCAGTCGTTAATCCTAGAAATTGAACAGACATCAGATTATTTTTTAGGGGAGGTTCTAGATTTTCTTTTGTTTGTTAGAGCCAAGCATTCACAAGTAGAGATAGAAGCGAGTAACTTTGAGTCAGTAGAAATTGATGATGAACCAAAGGAAAAAATCTTAAAAGATCTGCGCTTGTCTTTAGAAGATGTTAAGGCGGGAAGGGTTCACGATATTTCTGAACTTTGGGATGGAATTGATGTCTGATGATTTATCTCTAGTAAAACTTCAATTTACAGATGTTCTTAAGCGTTAAGTTCGTGACTTAGCAAAGCGCTATCGAAAAATTGGTAATCTGAGCAATGCTCTTTTACTTACCAAGCCATCGCTTGAAACTTCTGATCGTTGACAATTTCGACAGTATCGCCAGAAGGACGGATTACAAATAAACCTTTTTGATAAGCATAGCGATCTACTCCTTGATTGATTTCAATTCCTGCAACGGCTCCGTATGCACGATAATTTTTGTAAGCGGGAAAAGCCATTTTGAAATTCTGAAGCTTTTCAATAAATTCATCGACATCATCTTTAGAAAGTCTTGATTTGCATTCCACTAAAATGACATCAGTTGTATCTACCGCTAAGATATCAATTTCCATCGCGATTTCGGCGCGAGTAACGCTGACCCTAGGATGCTTTTCTTTTACGTCTATTCCGCGCTCCTGAAATAGTTTTACCACGGCAGGTTCTACTAATTCTTCGACAAATCTACCCCAGCGCGTGGTCAGAGCATTTACCGCACGAGTTGCTTCTGCCATAGTTCGATCTAGTTTCTCAAGACGGCGATCAGTTTCTGCTTTTGATTCGGCAAATTTACGATCGTATTCTGCTTTACGGCGCTCATCTTCTGCCTTTGATTCAGCAAAGTTGCGATCATATTCTTCGCGAGAGGTGCGAAATAGGGCATAAACATCTTCAATGGTTACGGGTTGTTGGCTCATGGCTGTTTGGCTATATGATTAAATATTAGCGACTAATATTATTTTAGCTTGAGGCTTTGCAAATAAAATAAGGTACGCTAAATTCAATTAATACACCCTAATAAATTAGCGATCGCACTTGACAAAGTTGGATGGAAGTTTATGTGGTTGGATGTTTGTGTCAAAGTAATCTAAGCGATCGCGCTTTGGATCACAATCTTTGCAGAAACTCATCATATTCTGTGTGTGTCCCAATCCAAAACCAGTAAATATGGTCGTCCTCTAATAATCCAAGCACACGATAGTTTAAACTCACACGCGCTGAATAAATTGGCTGGCGCTGGCTGACTCTTTTGAACTGAAGGCTATTGTGGTAAGGATCTGAAAACCAAAGAGCATAAGACTTGGCAGCCTGTTCTTGAACTGAGATGGTAGCCCGTCAAGTTTTTTCCGAAAAGCTTTTGTGACGCTTGATTTCATCTGTAAGCCTATAAGTCAAAGGCTTCTGCTAAAGGCGTGACATCACCGATCGCTATTTCTTGGCGTACCATTTCAGATATGCAATCCCACTGATGATTTGTCGTAGATGCAAACTGGGATTGCCATCTCACCTCATCTGCCATTTCAGCTAAAAGTCGAGATGCGATCGCATTCTGTTCATCATCAGATAAGTTTTTTAGTTGGGTGATCGCCTGTTC
>JBBQRB010000192.1:0-6493 GCA_038215315.1 Pseudanabaenales cyanobacterium | reverse complement strand
AGATACTCTTGGAGCAAAGTGGTATTCATGCAGAAGTTGAAATCGAAGTGCAAGGCGATCGCCTAACAATTCGCTCCGCCACACGTCTACGATCTGGATGGGATGAAGCTTTTGCAGTAATGGCAAAACAGCAGGATGATGTACTTTTAGATGAAGTCAATACTACCGACTGGGATCGAGTGGAATGGGATTGGTAGCTAAGCGTTTTGAAGTTTTTCTGGTCAATCTCGATCCTACTGTTGGCAGTGAAATCCAGAAAACGAGACCTTGTGTTGTCATCTCACCAGATGAGATGAATCGCAATATTGCTACGGTTATAATTGCGCCGATGACTACAAAAGGAAAAATGTACCCTACCCGTATTGTTTGTCAGTTTCAGGGTAAGGAAGGACAAATCGTTCTTGATCAAATCCGCACAGTAGATAAGACTCGATTAGTCAAAAAGCTAGGTAAAATTAGTCAAGACGAGCAAAGATTGGTTCTTGATACTTTAGCTGAGCTGTTTGCGGAGTAAGTGAGCTGTAAATCTATAAATACTGGGAAATTGTGAACAACTTGAACCTGCTTATTTGTCGATTACAATGTCTAAAGAAGTAGCGGTTTAAAGAGAAATCACAATCATGGCAACCCGTCAGCCTCGCTGTAGTAAAGAAGAATTTGCCCAACGCGGCGATCAAATCTATCAAAATGAGATCCGCCAGAAAGTCGAAGCAGGTAATCATGGCAAAATTGTGGCGATCATTTCGCCTTTACATCCTTCCCAGAAATCTTCATCACCTTCTATCCAAAAAATTATTTGCGCCACAGCTTGTTAGTTTTTATCAATGATAAACTTACTTCCAAGTTTTTGATGGATAGCCTCAAGATGTTCATCAATGAATTTTTGCCAGCCGATGATGATCACTTGATTGTGAGCGAGATTATTTACATTAACATCATCGTAGCCAAAGCCAACCGCTTGCCCTGTCAGGTCGCAACAAACTAGCCCTGCGGCTTTAGCGATCGCTAATGGACCAACTGTATCCCAGAGCTTGACGCGACGATTGAGATAGATGTAGGCACTGGCTCGACCTTGGACAACTTCCATTACCTTCAATCCAAAACTACCCAGACTATAAAACTCCACATTAGGAACAGCCTCGCGGATTGCCTCACCATAGGCAATATCATCTTTTTTACTGACAATCATGCGATCGCAACTATCTTTAGTTGGTGGGTTTATTTCTAAAGGCTGCGGTAGATTGCCATTACTGATTAGATATAAGTTATTAATTGCTGTCCCCCCAAAGTAAAGGCGATCGCTCTTAGGTGCATACACCCAACCCATGACAGGTTGAGAAGCTTCTAGTAGCCCAACCATAACTGAATAGAATTCTCCTCCATGAATAAAGTCATTAGTTCCATCAATAGGATCGATAAACCAAAACCTTTGATTAGTTTCTAATACTTTCTTCCAGAGTTCTATAGAACGAGAATCCTCTTCACTGATGATTACATCATGAGGAAACCATTCTTGAAATTTTTCACTTAGAAAAACATCAAGTTCTCGATCTATATTAGTTACATAGTCATCAAATCCCTTTTGATCAATTTGAAATCCTAGTTCTCTCAAATGCATCGCCTTCTGCCCAGCTTCATGGATTAGCTGACAAATTTTTTGGTTAATCTCTGTAGTGAACATAGAAGTCATAATTGGCAAGATTGGTGATATTTATAGATTTTGCCAGCAGCACTTTACGCCGCCCTTAATTACTTTACAGCCCAGAGAAATTTTTAAAAGGGCAGCTTCGCGGCACTTTTTAAAAATTATCTGGATTCTATGGCAGCGCAAGGCGCTGTAGAGTCATTTTGAGCTTGGGCGCGAAAACGCACGGAAGTATAGCGATCGCCAAGTTTCCTTCAATGGATAGGCCACAAAAGTAATCGGGTTAACGGTGACGATGATATCGTGAAGTCCTAATTTGGCTAGTGCAGCGATCGCCCAAGCCACAAAACTCGCAGACATAACTCCGTAAGGATTAAGATTGCTTTTAAATGGACCTAAAATTAATTTACGAATTACACAAGGGCAATCAAGGCGGCGCAAAGTCAGTAAGTCACCGATCGCCCGTTTTGATAGCTCATACAAAGGGCTAAGAGCGGGATTTACTTCTGCCTCTGAAGTGTTAACCCAAATTTCTTTTTGAGTATTGGCGATCGCCTTTTCTGGCAATAAATCAATAAATAAATCAACCCAGCGAAACACAGAAAAAGTATTGACTTCGTAAGACTTATAGATGGATTGGGAGTCCCTTGCCGCCAACACATTAAGCCCATGATTGAGAATGAGAATATCAACGTCCCTTAAGCGATCGCGGAGTTCATCTTCATGTCCAATTTCCCAGATCAGTACTTCGATGGGCTGGCTTAAATCTTGATTAAGATCAGCAAAATTTAGATCAGGTGAAGTTGTCAGGGCAATTAGTTTTGCGCCGCGCTTGCCTAGCTCTAACAGCAAAGCTCGCCCCATTGTCCCTGATGCACCTGTAATTGCAATGACTTTGCCATTAAAAAACAATGTATTGACCTCCTGAATTCTCAAAGTTGCGCCTCGCAGGGGCGCAACTTTGAGCTTAACTACTCAACAACTCGCAGTTTATTGACCCGCAACAAAAATTTTCCGCCACTGCTACCGCCAAACGATGATACACGCACAATATAATTTCCCGCCTGACGCACTCTAAAGAATATTAGCGAATTTGTGCTATCCCCTGCTATGTCATCATTTTCAGCGATCGATTCCCCCTTATTATCGATAAGGCTTAATACAGTGTCGAAGTTACTGGAGTTAACTGTGATTTCTAGGCGATCGTCTTGTTTAACATTGATTATGTAATCGCGGGCAAAGCCTTTTTGTCCTGTAGGAATATCCTTGTCGCTAAGAACATCATTAATATCCTTACCTGTGGCTAGATCTGATGGTTTATATACTGTTCGTAATTGAGCAGATGCATTTGACACAGGTAGGCTTAGAGAGAGAAAACATAAAGCGATCGCGCTAGTCAGAGCAACATAAAAATCTAAGCTAGATCTGACCCTGCTCAAAGATTGACGATCAGATTGGCAACGACTTAGTAACTGTAAATTCTTCACGAAACTTCTTTTAATTCAGAAAATTTTAACTGTAATTGCGTTGATTCTACTGTGGAATCTCCTGAATTATTAATGAATGAGATCTCTTTAACGATGATCGGCTTCAGGGTTGGCACAATCTGAATCTTGCCATAAAATTCAGTTTGATGTAACTCTACCTTGGACTGAGAAGACATTAACAATAGTCCCCAAAACACACCCACGCGATCATTAAATACCGCAGCCAAATCTGATATCTCAATTTCTTGATTAGGATGGGTTTGGAAATATTTCTCGATTTCTTCTACCATTTCCGACAAATTTTCCTTGTGTGCGAGTTGGGTGATCGCCTTCATCGCGGCTCTTCGCGCCACCTTTCCCTGCATCTGGCGTTTAGCAGGTTTACTAGTTTTGCGATCGACTATTTCCGAGATCGCCTCGATCTGAGCGATTAATTCTTCAAGAGTGATTCGCCGCGCCTTGGGGGGCAAAGCGACTGGCAATCGCCGTAAGCGCTTGTCAAAATCCATTGGCAGCCTCATTGAGCCAGCAACCTCCGAGGTGAGATCATCCATATCCTCAGAAATGTCTTCTACTTGCTCATAGGCTAACTGGCTTTCAGATAGGGAATTGGCTTTGAGCAGCACTAGCATTGACGCATAAAGCATCGCCTGTCCTGAATCATACAGATCACGCCGATCGCTAACGATCAGCCGTGACAAGAAACGATCAACCACGTCAATCACTTGCACATCCCAAGGATCAATCTCACCTCTTTCTGCGAGATCGATTAGTAAGGCTATTGCATCTTTGGTGACTGATTCAGCGATCGATAGGGTCATGGAGCTTACGAGAAGCGGATGCTTAAAAATATCACCGATTATGACCAAACACAAAGTATCCGCAAAAAAAGTTTTAGGAATGCGTTGGGAAAAAATGTACTAGTTCAGTACCAAATGCTAAGGATTGCAAACGAAATAACTTATGTATTTCAAGCTCAAATATGATTCGGCGGACTTCGTCCGCCGAATCATATTTGGGCTTTATTTAATTTGTAATTCTTAAGAAATTCTATCTTTTATTACTATTCTTGACTTAATTTTTGTATTGAAATTGTTGCTATTTAATTCTAAATATAGCTATATCAAATTAATACAATTAGTGTTTACATATCGACACATATCTAAAACTTATTCCTTTAGATGGTTGAATAGTTTTTTCTAATAACGCAAGATAAATATGTTAGAAAAAAAGAAATAAATCTGTTTCTTTCTTCCAATTTTCTACTGAATTAACTAACAGTATTAAGGATATTATTTATGAGTTTACAAGATAGAGCTAAAGCCGCTGCCAAAGATATTGAAGGCAAGGTTGAAGAAGCTGTAGGCAACATCACAGGAGACGCTGAAAGGCAAGCTTCAGGGCAAGCAAAGCAAGTTGAGGCTGACGTTCGTAACGCATCTGAAGATGTAAAAGATAAAGCTAAAGATACTGCCAATATTGTCAAACAAAAGGCTGAAGATGTTGCTAATGCTGTAAAAGCTAAGGCTAGAGAAGCTAGAAATGCTATTCACTAATAGTTAATTAGTTAAAAGCTTAAATTTAATTTTCGATGGCTTTAATCTAAAGAAACTATTAAGAATATAGATTTTATTTTAAATAAAGTTAAATAAAGTTTGAAATAGAATCTATACCCTTCAAGTCGTTTTTAGTGAACGTAATTTTTACAGTCAATGGTTTTTTTAATATTAATTTAGAGGATCAAAATGATTTCACAAATTTACAAAGTATTGCTCGGTATTGGTTTGACTACATTCCTCTCATTTGCTCTAGTTCTTGGAATAGCTGTTGAGAGTAGCTCGGCTACACAGTCATTCATTCAACTAGTTAATTTTCCCGATAGCTCGATCGCCACGATGGAGAGAGTTGAAGCAACTGCTAAAGATCTTGAAGGCAAGGCTCAAGAAGCGATCGGTGATGTAACGGGCGATATGAAAAATCAAGTCGCTGGTAAGGTCAAGCAATCATCTGCGGCAACACTTAACGCTGCTGAAGATCTTAAAAATCAAACGCAAATGCCAGAAAGAATGAAGGCAGGCGCTAAAGACTTGGAAGGTAAAACGCAAGAAGCGATCGGTAAAGTCACAGGCGATCGCAACGCTCAAATCGCTGGCAAAGCAAAGCAAGCAGACTCTTCAAGTCGTAATTTTATTGAAAATGTTAAAGATACTTTTAAAGGTTTGTTTAACTAAACTCCCTAAGGGGAAAAAATCGTGCAACGCGCGACAATTCCTTCCTTGGCATATCCAATTAACTAACGGAGCGAAATAAGTATATGAATTTCATTTGGTTTATTTTGATCGGTCTAGCTGCTGGTTGGCTCGCAGGGCAACTAGTAAAGGGTACTAGCTTTGGCTTGGTTGGAGACATCATTGTTGGTGTGATCGGCGCAATGCTTGGAGGCTTGCTATTTAGCACCTTTGGCGTATCCACTGGCGGTGGACTAATAGGTAGTTTGATCGTTGCCACAATTGGCGCTGTCGTTCTTCTGTTTGGGTTACGCCTCGTTAAGTCCGCATAGGATTCTGCGATTTTGCTATACCAAGTTAGAAAATAGCATTGCATTTTCTAACTTATAAACCCTTACAGCCTATTGAGGCTTTAAAAAGTACAGATAGATTTTGAAAGTGCCGCTTCGCGGCACTTTCAAAATCTATCTGGGTTTTACAAAAGCGCAAAGCGCTGTATTGGGTTTTGTTAATGTCTCACTCCCTTCACTGGGAAGGGAGTATCTAACCAATTATTAAGAGTTTAATTTAAAGCCATGTCTGAAGAAAGAGATCAAGAAATCACCAGAAAAGTCACCTCTAGTTCCAATATTCCTGTGAATGGACATAGCTCTTCTGAAGAGCGTACTACTAGAGTTAGCAATGATGGTAATTCTAGTGCAGTGATTGTTGCTGTCTTGTTGTTTTTAGCCATAGGCGGAGGAGCGATCGCGTACTTCCTCAACAGCCGTCCTACACCAACTACGATCATCACTCCCAGCGTTGATACGGTGAAGGAAAACAAATCAACGATCATTGAACGAAATAACACGACGATTAGAGAAGTAAGCCCTGCATCTCCTCAGTCAACACCAAGGATTGATATTACTGTTCCTGCGGCAACTGTAGCTCCAGCCCCAAGAGTAACTGTGACAGCGACTCCTACTCCAGTAGTGACTCCAAGGGCTGCAACTCCGACACCAGCAGCGACTGGTTCTCCCAGTAATTAGCAGCATAATAAAAACCAAAACCCAGAGAGCTGTGGGGGGGCCGGGGCGGGGGGGCCCACGGCGGGGGGGGGTGTGGGTTGGTGTGGGGGGGGGCCTATAAGAGAA
>JBBQRB010000191.1:0-6545 GCA_038215315.1 Pseudanabaenales cyanobacterium | reverse complement strand
GCGTAAACCATTCCGAAAACTTCGTCTCCTTAGCTGTATTCTCGATTCGATTACAGGAGTGCGTCAAAATCTAGTCGCAGGTAAAATAGAGCAAGATGTTCAATTAGATCAATCTAAGTTAAAGATTTTACTAGCAGAAGACAGTCTAGTTAATCAAAAAGTAGCAGTCAATCAACTTGCCAATTTAGGCTATAGCGTAGATGTTGCAGGTAACGGGAAGGAGGTGTTAGAGATGCTTGCCCACATTCGCTATGATATTATTCTGATGGACTGCCAGATGCCGATTTTGGATGGCTATGAAGCTAGTCGTAGAGTTCGGAAACTTGAAGTAGAATCAAAAGACAACAAAGCTAAAATAATTATCATTGCTCTTACCGCAAATGCGATGAAAGAAGATCGCGATCGCTGTTTGGCTTCTGGAATGGATGATTATCTTAGTAAACCAATTCGCAAAGAAGATCTAGGAAATAAGCTTGCCTCTTGGTGTGAAATTTTGGCAGAGAGAGAACAGCAAAAACAAAAAGCTTTATCTGATACAAATCCTAGTCAGTCAGTCACATCCGAGGTTGATAGTTCATCAGAGCAAGATGGTAGTGAATTAGAAATTGATTGGCAATATCTTGATGAAATGTCTGGCAGAAATGCTGAGTTTAAACAAGAACTTTTAGCCACTTTTTTGGAGTCAAGCCTCGAACATATAGAAGCGCTAAAGGCTGCTATTTCTCAGGAAATATATGTTGAAGTTGAACGAGAAGCACATTTTATCAAAGGATCGAGTGCGGCGATCGGTATTACTGGTATTGCGAAAATTGCCGATCAATTAGAGAGTCAAAGTAGTAATAAACAGTTACCTAAAAATTCTCTGGCTCTTCTCCAGCAAATAAGCAATGGAATAGAAAACATTCAACGGTTGGTTCAAGATACAGGAGAATAGTGCTTAATCATTAACATACAGTTGCGATCGCCTGATGTGCGCTCATACCTGAATACATCGACGATTTGATTGATCAGATCCAATCCTCGACCGCCTAAGGCATTAATATCGACATCATCGAAATCAGAAAGTTGGTTTGACAAATCAAATCCAGTCCCAAAATCAAAAACTTTGATCTCCAAGATGTTTTCAGTTAGTGTTGCCTCCAGATCGATTGGCGTTTCCTGCGGCATATTTTTATGTGCATGACGGACTGCATTTGTAAATACTTCTGCTATGGCAGTTTTGCAACGCAGCCAATCACTCTTGGGGACTGCATCGTGGTTTAGTTCTTCATACCAATCTAATACTTTGGTGAGTTCATTGAGATCTGTATCAACTCGTAGTGAGATAGTCTGCGCCACACGAAACCTACCAAAATATATACTAACGATAGGAATTATATAGTGATTCATATAAGTAGAAACTTAAAAAACCAAAAGCTGTGACGCACGCGCAGCGTGCGCCACAGCTTTTTGGGTTTTAAGGCTTCTTCTTTTCTGGTATCAAATACTTTAAAATTTATACATAGAACCTGATTGTAATTCTAGCTAGTGCTTACAGCGCCTTGCGCTGCCATAAAACTCAAATAATTCTTTAAAAGTGCCGCTTCGCGGCACTTTTAAAGAATTATTTGTATCACTCAAACCCTCAATAGGCTGTAAGGATGGTAAATGTTACAAATTTTAGTGATTGATGACGATCTCGTCATGCGGATGGTTCTTAAAAAGACTCTGCAAGATCAGGGTTATTCGGTAATAATTGCAGCAAATGGTAAGGAAGGAATAGAATTTGCTCAAAAACATCATCCTGCTTTAGTTATTTGTGATTGGTTGATGCCTGATATTGACGGGTTAGATGTTTGCGCTCAAATTAAACAAGATCCAAGTCTCTCTTCTACCTTCTTTATATTGTTGACATCGCGTAGTGCTGTAGAAGATAAAGTTAAGGCGCTTGATAGTGGAGCCGATGATTTTCTATCTAAACCAATTGAGAAAATTGAACTAATTGCCAGTGTTAGGGCAGGATTGCGGCTATATCAACTAAATCAGGATTTACAACGTCAGAAGCAATTATTAGAATCGGAACTAACTGAAGCGAGCGAATATGTGCGATCGCTATTGCCTGTGAGTTTAGAAGGCGATGTGAATATCCATACTCAATTTATTCCTTCTAGTCAATTAGGCGGTGATTGCTACGATTTTTATTGGCTTGATGATGATCATCTGGCGATTTATTTGATTGATACATCTGGACATGGGGTGGGTTCAGCATTGCTATCGATTTCGATTTTAAATTTATTACGATCGCAATCTTTTGGTAAAGAGAAGTTTTACGATCCTAGTGCAGTGATGACTGAACTTAATTGCTCATTTCAGATGAGTCAGCATGGGGGACGCTATTTTACAATGTGGTATGCGGTATATCAGCGATCGCAGCGCAAATTAGTTTATGCCAATGCAGGACATCCGCCTGCATTGGTGATTGCTGGTAGCGATCGTAATCTGCAAATGCAGCAATTGCCTAGTCTCAGTATGCCAATTGGCTTTTTTGATGATACTGAATATACAAGTGCCGAGGTTTATATTGAGGCGGGTACTATTCTTTATGTCTTTAGTGACGGTATTTTTGAAGTAATGCAAGCCAATAACAGAATCTGGGGACTTCCTAAATTCATTGATTTACTAACTCAAGAATTGCCTCACAACACGGCGATTAGTGCGGAGTTAGTGCTGCAATCCATTCGGAGAGAAACCCCTGATGCAGTTTTTGGCGATGATGTTTCGCTACTTCAAATTAACTTTGTATAGCGAGATCAAATGCAGCGCGATCGGTTAGCACATCAAAGATTTTATCCATTTTAGTAAGTTCTAAAATGATTTGAACTTGATCGTTAATCGAACAGAGATACAGGTGGGCTTCTTTCTTGCGGACTTGTTGCAATATGGCAACTAATGCGCCAAGCCCTGAACTATCCATAAATGTAATGTTTGTTAAGTCAAGCAAAATCATCTCTATACCTGCTTCCAGCAAGTCGCTGACCTCACGGCGGATTTGAGTTCCACCTGCATTATCAATTAATCCAATTGGTTCTAATACTCTGGAAGATTTACTCATGATTTGTTTCCTTTTTATTTTTTTGATATAAAGTGAGTTAAGTAGGCAAGCATAATTAAACCCAAAACCCGTAGCGCACGCGCAGCGTACGCTACGGGTTTTTGGGTTTTAAGGTTTCTTTTGTCCACATACTTAGATGTTTGATTGATCGCTTTCTTTGGGTTGCCATACTGCCGCTTGGATCACAACCGATAGCAGACAAACATTATAGATTGCCCAGCTACTGTTAATTAAATAGATCCAAGGATCAAGAAGCGTTCCCATCATAAAGCGAATTAGGCTCAATACCATTCCCACAAGTGACAGAATCACAATCGTCAATTGAGGAATGACCAGATTGAGGTATTTGCCTGACTGTCTCTGCTTTGGTGTGACTTGAAAGTTTAGGGGAGTACGCGAAAATACACTCCAAACTGATTGAATAAACAACGGAAATAGCGCGATCGCATATTGCTCTGATCGCCAAAGTTCACGGGCAGGGATACCCCATGTGGCGGCGAGAAACGTTAGACGATTGATAATAAAAGCGGGAAAGAAGTGAATTGCAAAGTCAGCACCAAAGGCTTTGACGGGAATAAGCCCTGTAAAGAAAAAGACGATCGGACAGCAAATGAATATCAATGTAAAGAAGCCAGAGAAATAGCTATACATGGTTTGAAAATATTGCAAACGCTGCCAAAAACTTAATCCAGACTTAGTTAATGGATTCTCTTGCACGAGAACTTGAATTGTCCCTTGCGCCCAACGTAAGCGTTGTTTGAGTGTAGAAACTAAATCATCAGGAGCCAGCCCTTCTGCTAAAAGCTCATTGTGATAGGCAGATTGCCAACCTGCACCGTGTAAACGCATCGCCGTATTCATATCTTCGGTAATACTACTGCTTGACATTCCACCAATCAAATCAAACTCCGCAATTCGCGAAGCATCTTTATCTAGAGCTTCCGAGAAATATTGTAAGCCCACATTCAGCAATGCTTCACGCCGTAAAACTGCATTTGTACCAGTGTAAAAAGCAGAATTTAGTCCGTCTTTGCCCTGTTGAATTGGTCCGTAGAATAAGTGAGCGGAATGTCCGTAAGGATCACCTTCAGGCAGATTGTAAAAGTCCTGTGGTGTTTGCACAAAAGCGATGCGATTACCTTCATACTTGCCAGTCCATTGGTTGTAGCTAAAGAAGTAGGGTAAAACGCGCTTGAGAAATTGTGGCTTGGGAATGTGATCGGCATCAAGGGTAAGAATAAATGCACCATTGGTATCGCCTGAGAAAATCGCGTGATTGATGTTACCAGCCTTGGCATGGTGAGGCTTACCTGCGATTTTGGTACGCGCAATATAACGGCAACGGATCAGATCACTGGATTCTCTCTCTTTGGCAAGAATTTCTTTTTCAAGATTTTTCTGTTCATTGACAAGGCGATCGCTAACACTAAGTCCTGTAGTCGTATTACCACTCATCATCACAAAGGCATCACGCAGAGTCTCCAAAAACCTCACCGCAGGCTGAGAATCCCTTTCATTTCGATTTAAATTTTTGAGAAAATTATCTGCTTGTTGGGTATCGGGAAGTAAATCTTCTAATTGCTTTAGTCTCGTCTCTAGTTCAGCCCTATCATTTTCAATGCGATATGCTTCAGTTTGGATTTTGGGCGATCGCAGATCATCAATGGCAACCTTCTGAGACATAGTTCGCATTTGAGCAGAACTACCATCATCGAGAATATATACCCGTAATTTATTAGATGGATAGTCGATCGCCAAAGCTGCTCTTACGGTTTCTTCAACCATCTCCACAGGTTCGTTATAGCAAGTGACAAAAATATCCACGCAAGGATAGTCGATCACGGGCAGAATTGGGCGCATTTGATCGAGCGATCGCACTTCGCGATCTAGCGGTCGCCATAGTCCGACTGTGAACATCGCGCCACCGACAAAGCTATAAATTTCGGCAAGCAGTAGCGGAATTGCCAGCCACAGCGCATCGACGTTTATAGAATTATTAATCCGCCAGATTATGTACCATGCGCCTAAAATCAAGTTAATTTCAGCAAGATAGCGAAATAAAAGTGTACGCTTTTTGAGACGCGATCGCATATTGCCAATGAAGCTAGGAGCATTCTCAAGAATGATGGTGGGTGAAGTCATAAACTGCCTGATTTTTGGTAATGGATAGAAAAAAAGCTGTGGCGCACGCTGTGCGTGCGCCACAGCTTTTTGGGTTTTCTTAGCTACTTAGCGGAATTTGACCTCTGGCTTTGTAGAGTAAACTTTCTAAAACAATGGCGTTAGTATTAACATCCATGACATTGTTTATACCTAGATTTGGATTCTCATACCGACCCGATAAATAGCCACGATCTCTATCAGCGAGATTGTTTACGGTATTGCGTAATGTCGTCGCATAGCCATCATCAGCGAGAACGCTCCAGCCAAAGGCAGCCTTTGTACTAACAAATTTTAATTCGGGATAAGCCTTGCCACGACTATCGATCGCTTGCCAAGGTTGTCCATTCACATAGGCGCTGTAATAGAGGAAGTAGGGCGCTCTGTTAATGGAATCTTCGTTAATGCAGGTAACTATTTGAGTTTTCTCGAAGCGTTGCTTCTGTAATCGATAAAGGGTTTCGGCTTGGCGCTTTCCTACGTCGTTCCAGCCAATTTCTAATCCCCATAATACATACGGATCGTTAGTGAGATGATTGCTTGCGCCCGAAGTCTGAAGATCGCGGCGATCGACTTCGAGATTAATTCCATCAATCTGTACTGTCTGTATCGGTGGATTATTGAGAGCATTTTTTGCTTCTAGATTCCATAACTTGAGACAGTTTGCCGCGTACTGCTCATAGCCTAGCCTTCCTTCTTGCAGATATTGCAAGCGATCGCTTGAGTCTGGATGCTCTCCATACAGCAGACCATCTTTAACTAATTTCGTGATTTGCCAACGCTGAACAATATTGTTAATGCGATCGCGATATTCAGGATAGTTGACTCGCAACACATGGAGCGAAAGCAAAAAACGAGATGTGTCCAACGCCGACCAACCACTGACACCATTTGGGTCAGGAGTATTGTCTAGCTGATACATAGCGGCATTTACAGTCCTGTAAGCCTTATTCGGCAAACCATGACTGGGTAATGGCAAAGTTTCGAGAGTGCTTAGAAGTTTGGTGAGGTGCTGTTGAAATATTTCTGGAGAGATAATCTTTAACTGATTAGCAGAATGTAGCCCTAAAACGGCGCTACCTAGATCCCAAAGCGTTGTCCATTCATAGCGATCTACGGCATTAACTAAACCTGTTTGCGGATTGAAGTTATTTTCAAAGTATTTCCAAGCACGCCGCGCCGCGATCGCATCAGTTTCTGACAAGGAGATTGGCTGATTACGGGGCGGTGGAGATACTGGAGTTGATGAGGGTGTTTGAGATACTGCTGGCTTTTTTTGAGGCGGCGCGACTAT
>JBBQRB010000190.1:0-6678 GCA_038215315.1 Pseudanabaenales cyanobacterium | reverse complement strand
CTGAAGTCTCTACCGACTCAACTATCGTTTCAATCGGGCTGGTTTCTAAATCTGTCTTGATTAATTCTTTTTTTATTCTAGCCATACTAACAAGCCCACCATCTTTTTTAAATTATTTTGAAATAAGCTGATACGCCTTTATGTTGCATGATGTTTGTGCCGCGCTTCGCGCGGCACAATCATCTTCTGGTTTTTGATATGCATTTTAAATGCCGATCAGCTTATCGAGGCTTTGTGTAGGTAACAAGACCCAAAAAGCTGTAGCGCACGCTGCGCGTGCGCTACAGCTTTTTGGGTCTTAAGATTTCTTTTGCTTAGCTACTTAAATAGAAACAATACACTCAATCTCTACAAGTGCATCAAGGGGAAGTCGGGCAACTTGAACTGTAGAACGAGCAGGAAATGGTGCAGGGAAGTACTTCCCATAGATTGCATTAACCTTGGGAAAATCTGCCATATCAGCTAAAAAAATAGTGGTTTTAACAACATTAGTAAAGTCAGCACCCGCTTCGCTTAGCACGGCATGAATGTTCTTGATTACCTGTTCAGCTTGGTCTTCAACAGTAGTTGCTACGATTTTGCCAATAGCGGGATCAATGGCAATTTGCCCTGCCATAAACATTAGTTTAGATGTGGCAGGCACTGCGATCGCCTGATTGTAGGGACCAACTGGCTCAGGGGCTTGACTGCTATAGATTACTTCTTTTTGACTCATGCCTTATTTACACTTAGTATCATTCCATTGCTAAGTATAAATCCTGTAGTACAAAATTTTTGTAGGGGCTTTAACTATGCTTACTTACTGAGCAAGTCCCAAATTACTGGTAAAATTTGAGCTGCATGGCTTAATTTCGGAGTGATTTTTTGTGACAAAGGATTTTGATTGGAGTGATGTTGCGGCTCAGATCCAAGAAACTAGAGAGTTGTTGGATGAGATTGAACAGCGCTTTGATCACCTCCAAGGCAATTTGACTGAAAAGCAAAACTTACTAGCTCAGCAAGAACAGACGCGATCGCAAATTAACGAAATACAACAGGTTACAGATTCTTTAGCTCAAGAACAAAGCTCATCGCCACCTAAAAGTTTTTCAAAAATTCGCCGCAAGCCGACCGCCAAGCCATCAATCATTGATGAACATGGGGAATATGACATTCATAAAGATAAACTTTTGAGGCAGTTAGAAGAAATTGGAGAACGGCTTGAACAAGTTGAAGTGGAATTGGAGAGTCGTTTGATTTCATGGAGTAGTTTTCGAGAACCGTTTTGGCAAATAGTGCGCTTTGTTGGGCTAGGAATTGTTATTGGTGTGATCTTAAGAAGCTGTGCGGGTTAATCCCAAATCAAGAAAATCTTTACAAACTTTGTTTGGTGTTTACGACTGCAATTCAGCTAGAAGGTACAGAAAAATTTTTAAAAGTGGCGCGAAGCACCACTTTTAAAAATTTCTCTGGGTTTTATATCAGCGCAAAGCGCTGTAGTGACAATCTAGAAAAAATAAATTTTATGACTTTGAACCTTTTGATTGGTGATGCTGTCAAAACCCCTGTACAGATGAATAAGCCTTCTCACAAGGGGAAAATTAAATGTTTAATAATTTTAAGAAAATCGCTGCGATCGCTTGTGTAACCCTTGCCGTTGGGGCAGCTAGCCTTCCTAGCCTTGTTTCTGCTCAGACCTCCACGCCAAATCGTATGGAAAACCGTAAGCCCCGTGGCGAAGGCGGTTGGCAGCAGTTGAATTTGACAGAAGCTCAAAAGACACGAATGAAGTCAATTCGAGATAGTGCCAAAGCTCGCCGTGACGCTATTTTGACTCCTGAGCAACGGGCCACAATTGCCCAAGCTCGTCAATCTGGCGATCGCCAAGGAGTCAAGAAGTCTTTGAATCTGACCGAAGCCCAAAAGACACAAATGAAAGCAATTATGCAAGACAGTAAGAGTCAAGTAGAAAATATTCTTACTTCTGAACAAAAACAACAAATTGCCAAGTTCCGAGCAGAGCGTACCAATAGACGCAGCGATCGCAGTGGCATGAAGTAAATAGCTAGAACATAGCACTCAAGAGAGTTGCGGCGCTTTGCGTCGCAACTCTCTTGAGTGCTTGCTGTTTTGAGACTTAAATAATCCCATCAGCAGACATTTCTTCACGAGTGTAAGTAACTGAAACGCCTAAGAGGGTCGAATATAGTTCGATCTCAGCTACAGCAGGGAAGAGACGTAAAGTGCTAATACCAAGATCTTTGGGATTATCTGCCAACCATCCAAAAGCCTCTCTAGTATTGGTTTTAAATACTAGAACTTCACCTTCAGAACTTTGGCTAAGCGATAACTCGGCATCTCCAGATTTTAGATGCATTTCACTATAAATCTGTCCTAACATTCGCCATTGCTGCCGCCAATAGGTCATGCCATGCTTCTCATGGTCAATCGCATATTCAGCAAGAGGAACAATATTTTGCCATGTAATATCATTTCGCTGAAACACCTGTCTCAATTCAGCGATCGCTTGTTCGCATTCCTCCTCAAACTTCAGCAAAGGAATAGGATCGGTAAGACGGCGAGGCGTTTTGCTTAAAGTCATCAATGACTGAATAATCGTTGACTCGATCTGACTGGCTAACTGTTCGTTAGCTTTTTGAGTCTGCCAAATGATGCCCTGCTCAGTTGTGGCGTACATCGATGGCAATCGATTTAGCACATAAGCACATACATCATTGATGCCAACTTTACGCGGCAATACATTTGCCACCTTAGATACTTGATGGATTACTTCTTGCTTTACCAAAACTTCTAAAACATTAACTACAAAATAAGAAGCTGAGAGAACATAAGAATCAAGCTCTGGGTTAGCCAAATCAGCTTGATTATGCCAATCACGATTATTTCTTGGATCGTTATGTCCAGAGCCTTTTCTTTGCAAATAACCTTTAATCTCTTGAAGGCGACCGCGATCGCCAATGCTCAGCCCTGCATATTCAGGAGTATGAGTGACCATATCAAGAGTTTCTTGAAAGGTCTTCGGTACTTCTTTCCACCTTAAAGACGTTTTTTTAAAGAGTTTTTGTAGTTTAGCTAAAACATGAGCTGGAGTTTCGACTTTACTGGCTGCAATTTTTGTGGACTGGCGAAGGGGATCTCGTTTTACTCCGAGTAATGCTTGCTGTACTGCATTGACAATTTGATTTTGGAGTTCATTGTGGGCGCGTTTGCGCTGTTGTAGCCAGCCTCGACTAGTGCTTGCATATAGCACAGGCAAACGATTGAGTGCGAAGGCAGTGACTTCACTTAAATTTATTGATTGCTGTGCGGTTGGACTGAGCTGCTTAATCTGTTGCTGTATTTCAACAACAATAATTTCCTCAAGAGCATTTTTGAGGCTTGTCATGATTTTCTAAACTACTTATTGAGTTATGTTACCCAAAATTTATGATAGACAATCTTCAAAAAGTCCATTTGTCAGGAGCTTTATTATACAGCGCAATAATTTTCAGTGATATGCCCCATCCATGTTAAAAACCGAAGTTTTCGACATGGACTAAAAGAAAAAACCAAAGCGGGGCTTCGCCCTGCGACCCTTCATAATAACTACGGATCGCATCCTAGACGCGGTATTGCTTAAGTAACTAGGCGAAAAAAACCTTAAAATCCAAAAAGCTGTGGCGCACTCTGCGCGTGCGCCACAGCTTTTTGGGTTCTAGGTTTAGCTACTTACTTCCATTATTTTTGTTGAAACTGTTACATTGTTTTCAAGTACTGTGATTATTTTGAAAAGCATTCGTAGATTTTATGGCAAAGCAAGGGCAGCAACAGCTAAATTTTGGGTTGGAGTCAAATGGGGGAAATATCATTCCGACTTCTCTGCACTCAGAAATGCAGCGATCATATTTAGAGTACGCAATGAGCGTAATCGTTGGTCGTGCGCTGCCCGATGCGCGTGATGGTCTAAAGCCAGTGCACCGACGCATTATCTACGCTATGCATGAACTAGGCTTAGTGCCAGAACGTCCTTTTCGTAAATGCGCCCGTGTAGTTGGCGATGTACTAGGTAAATATCACCCCCACGGCGATCAATCGGTCTATGATGCCCTAGTGCGTCTAGTGCAAGACTTTTCTAGTCGTTATCCGCTACTGGCTGGGCATGGCAACTTTGGCTCAGTAGATAATGACCCTGCGGCGGCGATGCGTTACACCGAATGTCGCTTAGCTGCGATCGGTAATGAGGCGCTACTGGGAGAAATCGAAGAAGAAGTTGTGGACTTTGTAGACAACTTTGATAGCTCTGAACAAGAACCATCGGTACTACCCGCCCAGCTGCCAATGCTCTTGCTCAATGGCTCCACAGGAATTGCGGTTGGTATGGCGACGAATATCCCACCCCATAATTTAAGTGAAGTTGTTGATGGCGCGATCGCGCTAATTGATAATCCTAATCTGCCTGATGAACAACTACTGACTTTAATTCCTGCACCAGATTTTCCTACGGGCGGGATCATTATGGATGCAGCAGGTGCGCGCGAGGCTTATTTGACAGGGCGCGGTAGTATAACGATTCGAGGTGTCGCCTCGGTCGAACAGATGGGCGGAAAGGGTACAGGTAAGCGCCAAAAATTAGCCATTATCATTACCGAACTTCCCTATCAAGTTAACAAGTCAGCATGGATTGAGAAGATCGCCGAACTTGTAAACAATGGCAAAATCGACGGTATTTCTGATATTCGAGATGAAAGCGATCGCACTGGAATGCGAGTTGTGATTGAGCTTAAAAAAGATATCATTCCTGAAGTTATTCTTGATCAACTGTATCGTCATACGGCTTTGCAGTCTAACTTTGGTGTGATTTTGCTCGCTCTCAAAGGTTCTCTGCCCAAACAGATGACTTTGCGCGAACTATTACAAGAATTTCTCGACTTTCGCGAAGAAACCCTTGCCAAACGTTTTCGTCATGAACTCAAGAAGGCTCAAGAAAAGTCACATTTATTAGAAGGGTTGGTTCTAGTTCTACAAGATCTAGATCGTCTAATTAGGATTCTCAGATTTGCTAGTAATAGCGCCCTTGCTAAGGGTGACTTGCAAACTGAATTTGGACTTTCAGAACTGCAATCTGAGGCGATTCTATCCATGCCTTTGCGCCGCATCACCGCAATTGAGCAGCAGAAAATTCGTGAAGAATTAGACACTTTGCAGCAACAATCTGCCAAATTAGAAAGACTACTTAGCGATCGCCGCGAATTGCTGAAGTATCTCAAAAAAGAACTCCGCGATCATAAAAAAAAGCATAGCGATCTGCGCCGCACTTATCTCGCTTGGGAGCATCCAAATGATGCTCAGAAAGCGAATGCTCTAGATAATAGCGATCGCGTAGCTAAGCCTGAAAGCATAAACAAAGCTAAATCAAACGCCCAATCAAAGATCGCTAGTCCTGAAAATGAGACTAATGGAACTGCTGAGCTACAAGTTTCTGAGCCTACGCGAAAAAGTAATAGCAAATCTTCTAAAACAGCTAAGCAACCCAAACAGTTTGAAGTCCCTTTGATTTCCCTCACCACTGAGTTAAATATTCCGATCGCAGAGCCACAGGATATTACTGTGCAAATTACCCACAAGGGTTATGTCAAAAGTTTAGAAAATAATTCTAAAGTATTGCATTCAGCTAACCTAAATGATGATGTCATGATCGCTTCCTACGATACTCGCAGCGATCGCGATCTAGTTTTACTAACCAAATCAGGAAGAGCATTTCCGCTTACTCTTAATAATATTCCTATAGTCAAGGGCAAGGGGCGTGGGACTCCGCTAGTTACGCTGTTGCCAGATGATTCTGAAAAAGTTGTTTCACAATTTGTCTGGGAAAAGAATGCTCAATCCAGTGACAAGTTAGTTGTGCTTTCTAGTCAAGGAAAAATTAAGAGGTCGTCCCTAGCAGAGTTTGCGGATATGAACTCTAGAGGACTAGTTGTTGCCAAATTCAAAGAAGATGATTCGCTTTTTTGGGCCGATGTTGTGAAAGACGATCAAGAATTAGCGATCGCTACTTCCGCAGGTCGAATTCTACGGCTCAAAGCTGACGAGACTCAAATTCCTACAGTTGGTCGCACCGCTTCAGGAAATATGGCTTTGCGATTAGGTAGTTCAGAAACTCAAATCGGCGTATCTGTATTGGATTTACAGCATAATCCTGAATCAGAATTGATTTTAATTACGGCTGAAGGTTTTGCCAAACGATTGTCTGCTGTCCATATTCGCGCTGCGGTCAGAGGTGCAATTGGTTCGCAATGCTTCAAATTCCAATCACGTACTGATAGTTTAATTAGCATGACTGCGATCGCTAATCCCCGACTAGATTCATCAGTTACTTTCTTAATTGGTTTAGATAATGATGCAGGTTTGAGAACGGTGCAAATGCCCTTGGGAGCGATTCCTTTAGAGTTGCCCAATGGCTTTGGGCGATCAATATTTGCTGGTGAAAGTGATTTAGGGCGATCGGAAAAAGTAATTCGCGTGGTTTCTCAATAAAACCCCAAAAGCGTTAGCGCACGCTGTGCGTGCGCTAACGCTTTTGGGTTTTTTAATTAGCGGTGGGGGGGGGCGGAGCGGGCCGCGACAAATAAAAACAAAATATTATTTAAGTTTATGATTTATTTATGTAAATTAAAAGATGTTTTGAGGAAAATATGAGTG
>JBBQRB010000189.1:0-6718 GCA_038215315.1 Pseudanabaenales cyanobacterium | reverse complement strand
GAGCGCAACGCTCACAATTTCCCTCTCGATTTGGCTGCTGTTGATGTAGCACCTGTAGCAATGGCTGCTCCTGCTATCAACGGTTAATCTTCCAGATTGATTGATTTGTTCTAAATAAAAAAGCCCCTCTTGCGAGGGGCTTTTTTATTGCTTAAGCCTACTCCCTTCCCAATGAAGAATTAGCGGTGCGGCGCGAAGCGCCGCCCCTCTATTTTCAGTTTTGATTTGTCCTGATAAGAGTGATACTAATCACAAGCGTCACCTTTGTCAGGGTTTTGGTTTGTATTAACCAATAACAATTCACAACTATGTGCCAATACTTTTGTGAATTGTTATAACTAACTCTTGCCTTGTATGGGCTATAGGCATCCTAAAAGGGGCTTGAGATTCACTCAAGCATTGATAGATTAAGCAAAGCTGAAGCCCTCATTTTTCCTATAAATGATTTACTCTCTTCCCAGTGAAAGATTAATGGTGCGGCGCGAAGCGCCGCACCATTAATCTTTTACTAGGAAAGGAGTAAGAAATATAAGGGGATAAAAAAAGTAAATAAAAAAGCGCCCCATGGGACGCTTTTTTATTTAAGAAGTAGCTAGTGTGCGACGTTTCGTCACCATGCGGAAGGCTTCTATAGTGTCACCTTCTTTCCAAGTTGAGAACTTAGCAAGGGAGATGCCACATTCAAAGCCTGCGGCAACCTCCTTCGCATCATCCTTAACCCGCCGCAGAGAATCGAGAACAGCTGAATGTACAACCTCATTACCGCGCTTAACTCGAACATTACAGTTACGGATCAGCTTGCCGTTCTGGACATAGCAGCCAGCCACAGCACCTTTACCGATGGTAAAGATAGCGCGAACTTCTGCCTGACCTAGATATTCTTCAACCATTTCAGGATCGAGCAAGCCTTCCATTGCATCTTGAATATCTTCCAAGAGCTTATAGATGACATTGTAATCACGGAAGTCCACACCCATCTCGTCAGCCGCCTGTCTCGCACCAGGAGCCATCGTTGTATTAAAGCCTAGTACTACCGCCGAGCTGGCTGCTGCCAAACTGATATCGTTTTCAGTGATCTCCCCAGGGGCAGATAGCAAAATACGGAGTTGAACTTCGCGTTGTGGCAATTGAGCAAGGGAGCCAAGAATTGCTTCGAGAGAGCCTTGAACATCCGCCTTGAGGATAATATTAAGTTCCTTGAGCGCACCTTCTTTGACCTTCTCTGACAGAGTTCCAAGGGTGACACGACGTGATGCCATGGCTTGAACTAAGCGAGCTTGTCTTTGATCCATCGTGCGTTGATCAGCGATCGCGCGGGCTAGTTTTTCATCAAGATAGACTTCAAACTCATCACCTGCCGCAGGTACATCGCCTAAACCGAGAACTTCCACTGCAAAGGACGGAGATGCTCTGTCTACACGGACACCGCGATCGTCAACCATAGCGCGAACCTTACCAAATGCAGCACCTGCTACGAAGATATCACCGACGCGCAATGTACCATTTTGGACAAGTAGGGTTGCCACAGGTCCCTTAGCTTTGTCGAGGTGAGCTTCTATGACTGTACCCTTAGCAGTACGGTTGGGATTGGCTTGCAAGTCTTCTACTTCAGCAACTAACAAGATCATTTCTAGTAGAGTATCAAGGTTCTCACGCTTGATCGCACTTACAGGAACCATAATCGTGTCACCGCCCCACTCTTCGGCAACCAGTGCATATTCGGTCAACTCTTGACGAATACGATCAGGCTGAGCGCCAATCTTGTCTATTTTGTTAATAGCAATCACAATCGGCACCTTAGCGGCTCGGGCATGGCTAATTGCTTCAATGGTCTGTGGCTGAACACCGTCATCAGCAGCAACTACAAGTACCGCAATGTCAGTAACCTTGGTTCCTCTAGCACGCATCGCAGTAAATGCTTCGTGGCCGGGGGTGTCTAGGAAGACAATCTGTTGTTTTTCGCCATTATGCTCAACATCAACGTGGTAAGCGCCGATATGCTGAGTAATACCACCTGCTTCACCTTGGGCGACCTTGCTCTTACGGATCGCGTCCAGCAATGTGGTTTTACCATGATCTACGTGACCCATAATCGTGACTACAGGAGGACGACGCTGTAACTTATCTAAGTCACCAGCATCGATCATTTCTGTTTTCAGTGCTAGCTCAACCACTTCAGGATCATGAACTTCATAACCTAACTCCGCCGCCACCATTTTGGCAGTACCCACATCAAGGGTTTGGTTGATATTTGCCATGATCCCCTTCATGAACAAGGTGCGGATCACTTCGGTCTCAGAAAGTACTAACCGCTTGGCGAGTACGGCTACAGTCATGCCCTCTTCAATTTCCACAGACGTGGGTTTTTCTGGGATAACTTCAATCTGCTGGTTGTGCCGGCGATCGCGACTAGGTGCAGACTTCTTGCCCTTCTGTGTGGGCTTAATATCAGCTGCCATAGTTGGCTTAGCTGGTACTGCAACTGCCTTTGGACGTGCCGCAGGACGCGCTAAAGACAAGCTGATTTGTGCTAGCTCATTAGCAGCGTCAGCATCAATGTCATCATCATCATCTGCAAAATCACGTAGATATCGCTTCGGCTTGTTTAAACGGTTCTTTTCTTTGAGTTCTAAAAGATCTTTCTCTTCTTCTTCCTTAGATTTGCCCTTACGCTTACTTGCCTTTCCAGGAAGAGTCGGTTTTTCGAGTAGATCTGGCAATACCGGGGAAGCAAACCCATTAGATGGCTCTGGTTTCTTAGCATTGCGATCGGCAATGACAGGCTTTTCAGGGGCGCGCATCAATGTTGGCATTGGCGGACGCAAGTTGTGCGGCGGCTCGGTTGGAGCTGTAATACCACGCTCAATGAGTACAGAATCTTTAACCAACTTAGGACCACGGCTCTGAGGTCTCCCCCCAGCATTAACGCCTTGAGAAACAGGCTCAGTTACTTTGTTTAGCTTAGGACGCTCAGGCTTGGACGGTTTAGTCGTTTCCTGTTTAGTCGTAGAAGAGTTGTTAGCGTCTCTATCTGCTTTGCTGTGGAATGATCCAGATTGGCTGACTATGGCATCACTTGTGGTCTCGTCCGAAGGTCTGGCATTTGGTGGCTTTGGAGCAACAACGACATTAGCCTTAGGAGCGACTGGAGCTGAGGGTTTATTTGGCTTCGCCGCAGGGGGGGAAACGCTCATCAGTGATTGCTTGACGGCAGGTGAATGCTCAGTTTTTGAAGGTTCCTTGCGAGATAGTTGGTCTTTGACTTCTTTTGAGCTTTTGGCATCAGCATCTCTGGGAGTAACTGCCTTACTGCTAATGGCATTATTTAACTCTCTAGCTGGTTTAATAGCTTTTTCAGTTAATTGAGTTGAAGTAGATCGCTCAAAAGCTTTGGGAGGGGCAACTAATTTTGGCTCTGGTTGACCAGATGGCTCTGCTTCTTTGGGTTCGGAAGTATTTGTTGATGAAGTCAATGCTGTTTCTGATGTCAATTCAGTATTGTTCGCAGTGCTTGAAGATGAATCGTTGTACTTTGTAGCAGGACGGCTGGGAGGTTTGACTAGGGATGAGGCAGGGGGCATGGGCAAGGTGGGATGGTTTACAGTGACAGATTTAGTGGGTTCTGAATTGGTTTCAGTGTTTTGACTAGGCGCACGCTGAGGCAATTCAGTCAAAGTAGGCTCTGCTGATATCTCAGAAAAAGATGGAGAAGTAAGCCTAATTGTAGGCTTGCTGACAGCAAGAATCTGCTGCTTGGCAGTACGGGTTTCTGCATCTTTAGGCTTTGAGACTGCAGCAACCTTCTTTTCGGAAACTTTCGTTTCGTTATTTTTTACTGGCGGTTGAGGACTTTTTGTTAGTTGAGGAGCTTTGGTGCGTACCAGCGCTGCCTCTGATTCTGTAATAGTACTACTATGACTTTTTACCACTATGTTTAGCTGCTCACACACCGCGATTACATCTTTGGTGTCAAGGTCTAACTCTCGTGAAAGTTCATAGAGTCGCACTCGATTGCTTGTAGTCATTGCTTACTCTGCCCTGCGAAACTGTTGAATGGTACGAAATTGAATTTACATAGAAGTTGCTTCCTATATTTTGCTAGGTTGAATTACATTAACTGAATTACATTGACCATAGTTAATCTTAGAAGCGTAGAGCTAATCCTAATTTGTTAGGAAAGCCCGAATAGGTTTCAAGTTGTCTTAAAACTTGGGGGTCTAGTTGTTGGCTATTGTTCTAAAACCCAGCGGTCTCGATTACGAAACGAGACTACCATAGCTATTATTACCCATGAAAATGAGTAATATCAGCATTACATTAACTTAATAGCCAAAGCTTGGCAAAATTTCATTCAGTTTACTAGCTCTAGTACCTTAACGTAGTTTTCGAGAAGTTGGCTAATGATTCTTATTTTGACGACTCTTTACTAACTTAAAGCACTTCACACCTTGAGAATCAGTAGATTGCCAAGGTGTACATCTGTTTCTGAGATGAGATTTTTTGCCAATCCAACTTTTTGTAAACTGAATCTGTGAACGTTAAGTTTAGAATTAGAAACTAATAGTTAAATTAAACTGGCATCTTTACAGTTGTTTACATTAATTTACTTTGATGTAGTATCAAGTATTGTCCTAGCGCTCTGCCTCCCCAAGTTTTGAGATTTATGACTAATGTACCTGTCTCTCGTATTCGCAACTTTTCTATCATTGCTCACATTGATCACGGGAAATCTACGCTCGCCGATCGCCTGTTGCAATTTACGGGCACGGTAGCAGATCGAGATATGAAAGCACAGTTTCTCGATAACATGGATTTAGAGCGAGAGCGGGGGATCACAATTAAATTGCAAGCCGCAAGAATGAAATATCAGGCTCTAGACGGCGAAGAGTACACAATTAACTTGATTGATACGCCTGGACACGTGGATTTTTCATACGAGGTGTCACGCAGTTTGGCAGCTTGCGAAGGGGCTTTGCTGGTGGTAGATGCGTCTCAGGGCGTGGAGGCTCAAACCCTTGCTAATGTCTACTTAGCTTTAGCTAATGACTTAGAAATTGTACCCGTATTAAATAAAATTGACTTACCAGGGGCTGATCCTGAGAGGATCGCCCGTGAAATTGAAGAGTTGATTGGGCTGGACTGTGTTGATGCAATTCATGCCTCAGCAAAGGAAGGGATCGGTATTCGGGAGATTCTTGAGTCGATTGTTTCTAAAGTGCCACCTCCCCAAGATACGGTGGATCAACCTTTGCGGGCTTTGATTTTTGATAGCTACTATGATGCCTATCGCGGTGTTATTGTCTATTTCCGAGTAATGGATGGTACGGTCAAGAAGGGCGATCGCGTCAAGTTTATGGCTTCAGAACAGGAGTATGTGATCGATGAGCTAGGAGTACTTGCGCCTAGTCAGATTCAAGTTGATGAATTGCACGCTGGCGAAGTGGGTTACTTGGCGGCGGCAATTAAGACCGTAGCCCACGCAAGGGTTGGTGATACGATTACCAGTGCGATCGACTCAGCGACTGAACCTTTCCCAGGTTATGAAGAAGCTAAGCCAATGGTCTTTTGCGGAATGTTTCCTACCAATGCCGATCAGTTTGAAGACTTGCGGGAAGCTTTAACCAAGCTCAAACTTAATGATGCAGCCCTAAACTACGAGCCAGAAACATCCAATGCAATGGGGTTTGGCTTTCGATGCGGATTTTTGGGGATGTTGCACATGGAAATTGTGCAGGAGCGTCTAGAGCGTGAATACAACCTTGATCTAATCGTGACTGCGCCGTCAGTAATCTATCGAGTTACGACAAACACTGGCGAAATTCTGATGGTAGATAACCCAAGCGAACTACCACCCCCCAATTCAAGGCAGTCCATCGAAGAACCTTATGTAAAACTCGAGATAATGACTCCTCAAATTTACATTGGTACTTTAATGGAGCTGTGCGTAGCTAGACGTGGTGTATTTGTGGATACCAAGTACATCACAACCGAACGCGCCACTCTGATTTATGAACTGCCCCTAGCAGAAATGGTCACAGATTTCTTTGATCAGATGAAATCTCGGACTAAAGGCTACGCCAGTATGGAGTACCAAGTCATTGGCTATCGCCCCAATGACTTAGTGCTAGTGGATATTCTCGTCAATGATGAGCCTGTAGATGCTTTAGCTTGCATTGTCCACCGCGATAAATCCTATAACGTAGGTCGTGCTTTAGTTTCCAAGCTTAGAGAATTGATTCCGCAGCAACAGTTCCAAATTCCGATTCAAGCTGCGATCGGTTCTAAAATCTTGGCACGAGAAAATATCTCGGCTTTACGCAAGAATGTTCTAAGCAAGTGCTATGGCGGTGACATTTCGCGGAAGAAGAAACTATTGGAGAAACAGAAAAAGGGTAAAAAGCGCATGAAGTCAATCGGTACAGTGGAAGTCCCACAAGCAGCATTTATGGCAATATTACAGCTTAACGGTGACTAGTACAGCGCCTTGCGTTGCCATAAAACCCAGATAATTTTTTAAAGGTGCCGCGAAGCGGCACCTTTAAAAAATTATCTGGGTTACTAAACCCTCAATAAGTTGTAAGTAAAGAAGGATTGACGCTATGCGCCAATCCTTTTTTGCTTTTTATATTTTTTCAAGTCCGTGATCTAAAACTTGGTAATAGAGAGGTAAGTATCCAGATTTAATCCCATTATCCTCTCTAGCTTTATCTAAGCTCCC
>JBBQRB010000188.1:0-6719 GCA_038215315.1 Pseudanabaenales cyanobacterium | reverse complement strand
AGCAGAAGCGCTAGTTCCTAACGCCAGAATCCGCAAGGCTTCATTTCTTATATTGATTGCCGCATTTACATCACGGTCATGGTGCGTACCACAATGCTTACAAGTCCATGCCCTAACGTCAAGAGTCAAATTATCAACTCGGTTGAGGCAAACATGGCAAGTCTTGGACGAAGGAAACCATCGATCAATCTCGATATAGATCTTTCCTTCAGACTCAGCCTTATATTTAAGCATCGTGAGAAATATCCCCCAACCAACATCGCTTATTGCTTTAGTTAGATTATGATTCCGTACCATACCTTTGATATTTAGATTTTCTACTGCAATAACTTGGTTTTTGTTGACTACCTTGCGGGATAGTTTGTGCAGAAAATCTTCGCGGCATCTAGCAATTTTAGAGTGAACTTTCGCCACTTTTAATCTTGCTTTAATGCGATTGTTGCTACCTTTCTTTTTCTTCGAGAGCTCTTGCTGTTTCCGTTTTAGGTTTCTTTGATGCTTGATAAAGAATCTAGGATTATCAAACTTTGAGCCATCACTGGTAATTACAAAGTGAGTTAGTCCAACATCAAGTCCAACTGATTTATCGATTGGCACTGGTTCCGCTTGAGCTTTGCCATCATCAATTAAAACAGAAACAAAGTATTTACCGTCAGGATTACGAGATACTGTGACAGTTTTAATAGTTCCGTCAAAAGCTCTGTGCAGTTGGCAATGCACCAAACCAATCTTAGGCAGATTGATATAGTCATTTTCAAACTTGACATTTTGAGGGTAACTAATTGACTGTCTACCATGCTTAGATTTGAATTTCGGCGGCATGGAACGTTTATCAAAAAAGTTTTTGTAGGCTGTCGATAGATTCAATGCTACAACTTGCAGGCATTGAGAATAAGCATCTTTCAGCCATTCATATTCTTTCTTGAGATTAGGTAATAAGCCTTGTATATACCCTCTAGTTAGTCCTTTACCAGTATTCTTGTATGTCTCTTGACAAAGATTCAGCGTATAATTCCAGAACCATCGGCAACAGCCAAAAGACTTAGCAAGCAAGGTTTCCTGCTCACTTGTTGGATAGATTCTGTATTTATACGCTTTATACATTTATCAATAATATCGGATACTGATAAACTAAATCATAGCATAGACAGCTACTATATTGATTCGCTATCGCTCAATTTGGTTTCTGGTTCGTTTTCACATCCCGTCGCTCATCCTTGTATACGGGTAGAGTGCGGGACTTCCCACTCACGTTAGTTAAAGAAGATGGCGGCGCGGAGCGCCGCCATCTTCTTTTGTATATACTTGGCGAAAACATAATTATCGATAGCTGAGCAAGGTCGAAGCCATCAACTAACTCATTTAGGAATGCTATATAAGCCCAGCCTTATTGTAATTAGCTGTATAAAACTGTTAAATTTAATAATTAACACAAGACTGTAGTTAAAACTACCTTTACCTACCGTTTTTAAAATCCTTGTCAAGACAAGCACCTACTAAATCACCCTAAACTATATGTCTAAAAAGTCCACAGTTATTTCCCCCTCGATCCTGTCTGCTGACTTTAGCCGTCTTGGTGACGACATTCGTGCAGTTGATGCGGCGGGTGCAGATTGGATTCACGTTGATGTGATGGACGGGCGCTTTGTCCCAAACATTACGATTGGTCCATTGATCGTTTCGGCGATTCGTCCTGTCACCACCAAGATTCTTGATGTGCATTTGATGATTGCTGAACCTGAGAGATATGTTGATGATTTCGCCAAGGCTGGCGCAGACATCATCACCGTCCATGCTGAGCATACTGCTTGTCCTCACTTACACCGCAATCTCAGCCAAATCAAAGAATTAGGTAAGCTGGCTGGTGTTTCCCTCAATCCTTCGACTCCCCTCAGCTTTATTGAGTATGTTTTGGATTTGTGCGACTTGGTATTAATCATGAGTGTTAACCCTGGTTTTGGTGGACAGAGCTTCATTCCTAATGTCATTCCTAAGATTGCTAAGCTGCGTCAAATGTGTGAAGACCGTGGACTTGATCCTTGGATCGAAGTTGACGGTGGCTTGAAGGCAAATAACACTTGGCAAGTTCTCGAAGCTGGTGCTAATGCGATCGTGGCTGGTTCGGCAGTGTTTAATGCGCCCGACTATGCTGCCGCCATCAGTGGTATTCGCAACAGCAAGCGCCCCGAGTTGGTAACTGCATAAAAGTTCAGCGCTTCGCACTCAAACTCATCTAAATAAAAAGCGTTGCTTTGGCAACGCTTTTTATTTAAGTTTTATAAAAGCCCCGCTTCGCGGGGCTTTTATAAAACTTATGGGTTTGGTCGGGATTCGCTGTAATTTTTTAATTGAGCATGGCAGTACATTCGAGAATTAGTTTTTGGTTGGTGAGTGAGTGGGGCTGAATCTCTAGAGCTTGGCGAAAAGTGGCGATCGCATCGTGGTAATTGCCGATCGCGGCGTAGCACAACCCTAAGCCATGAACTGCCCCAAAATGATAAGGATTGAGTGCGATCGCTTTTTGACAATCTGCGATCGAGCGTTTGTAATCCCCCTGCATATAAAACAAAACAGCGCGGCGATTCCAGGCTTCCACAAAATCAGGTTGAGCAAGAATTAGTTGGTTCAGCATCAATTCAGCCTGTCGGACATTGCCACTATCAGCCATCATTTGGCTCTGCCGTAAAACTTGCAAACCCTGTGTCCCCTTTTGCGTAAACCACATTTCCCAAAGCCCTTGAGTAGCGCGATCGCGAATATCCGCATCTTCGCTTCTAAGTTCTTGCAATAGTAATTCGATCGGTTGGCTCATTGCTTTAGAAAAATAAGTTTATCTGTATGATCTGTAGTGCTTTGCAGCGCTAATCTGTATTCTCAAGTTTGAACTAAAAGCGGGACTTGTGCTAGGTTTTTAGCTCACCCCTAAGAAATATTTTATCGATATGTCCATTAGCGAAATTAATGTGCAGGAGCTAGCTAAGCGGTTACAAAGCGATCACCAAGGTCTGCAATTAATCGATGTCCGCGAACGGGACGAAGTGGAGATTGCCGCGATCGCTGGTTTTGAAATTTTGCCGCTTAGTGAATATGGAGAATGGTCTGCTGAGTTTGCTGCCAAGTTTGATCCGCAAGTAGAGACTCTAGTGCTATGTCATCACGGAATGCGATCGGCGCAGATGTGTCAATGGTTGGTCAATCAGGGATTTAGTAATGTCAAAAACATTAGTGGTGGGATTGATGCCTATGCCTATCTGGTTGAGCCATCAATGGCTAAGTATTAGCGCGTAAAGAAAGACCCTGCAAAAATTTCTCTGGGTTTTATAAAAGCGCAACTCGCTGTAATAGTCCAGTGATTACGAGGATAGTAATAAATAGGGTGCGGTTCACAGTTGTTGATTAAGTCTGAAATTAATTATTTACCAAGTAGCTAGGTGCAAACCCAAAAACCTGTGACGCACGCTGCGCGTGCGCCACAGGTTTTAACTCTGATTTTTTAATGTAGCAATCCGCAAACGCGATTAAATATCAATTAATTATTAATCATCTATGACCGACTGGCTATGGCTTCAGCGATCGCTACCTCCACAAATTACAGGAGCCGATCTATGGGAATCTTTGTATATTAATGAACCAATTACAGTGCTGTTAGAAAGCCCCACCTTGGGTACTGTAAAAAAACCTTCAAAGCTAGCGCGTTATTCGATTGCCGCAGGAAAGCCCCGTCAAGTCTGGACTCCGCCTGTTGGCGAGATATTGCCATGCCTAGAAAATCTGCGATCGCGTATGCAAGCTAATCAAGCCGCTAATAAATTACCTGATCATTTGCCATTCACGGGCGGATACTTGGGCTGGCTAGGCTATGACCTCGCTTGGGAAATTGAGCGACTACCTTACACCAAGCCCGACAACTTGCCTTTCCCAGTCGCCTTTTGGTACGAGCCATCTAGTTTTGCCGTAATCGATCATCAGACTCAAACTGTTTGGCTCGCCGCCAGCGATCGCCAAGAATTAGATGATCTAAGCGATCGCCTCAGCAATTTAGAAAACAATGGGCTTAAGCCCATTGCCTACACCTCAGAGAACAATGGGCTTAAGCCCATTGCCTACACCTCAGAGAACAAGGGGCTTCAGCCCCTTGCTTACACCTCAGAAAACAAGGGGCTTCAGCCCCTTGCTTACACCTCAGAAAACAATGGGCTTCAGCCCATTGCCTACATCTCAGAGAACAATGGGCTTCAGCCCCTTGCTTACACCAATGAAGATCCCAGTAAAGAAGCTCCTACTTATTCGCCACAACAGCAAGGCTATGAAGCAATGGTGAATCGAGCTAAACAACATATTTATGATGGGGATATTTTTCAGGCAAATCTATCACTGCGCTATGGCTATCCTTGGCGATCCGATGGCTGGCAACTATATCGGCATTTACAAAACATTAATCCATCGCCCTTTGCTAGCTACTGGCGCACAACTTGGGGCGAAGTAATTAGCGTCTCGCCAGAACGTCTCGTCAGTCTTCGCGATCGCCATGCCGAGACACGCCCGATCGCAGGCACAAGACCACGCGGCAAAAACGAACAACAAGATCAAGAGTTTGAGCAGGAATTACTCGTCTGTACCAAGGAGCAAGCAGAACACATCATGCTGGTTGACCTTGAGCGCAATGATCTCGGTCGGGTCTGTGAGTGGGGAACGGTCAAGGTTGATGAACTGCTAACCATTGAGCGTTACAGCCATGTGATGCACCTCGTCAGTAATGTCGTCGGCACGTTACGCCGCGATCGCACTCTAGTTGATCTAATTCGCGCCACCTTTCCCGGTGGCACAATTACAGGCTGTCCTAAAGTCCGCTGTATGGAAATTGTGGAAGGGCTAGAACCACAGCGCCGTAGCTTGTTTTATGGCTCTTGCGGTTATATTGATCAACGCGGCAATATGGATTTGAATATTTTGATTCGGACTCTATTAAAGACTAATGATCATATTTGGGGGCAAGTTGGCGCAGGGATTGTCGCCGATAGCGTTAGCGATCGCGAGTGGCGCGAATCACTACAAAAAGCCCAAGCTCAACTAGCCGCCCTCGGTCTACTGAACAAATAATCAGTGTCAGCGCGAAGTACAGTAAGAGATAATGAACGCAATTGATTATGAACTTAGCCATAATCTTAAGAAATCTAATAAAAAATATTACTAAATACCTGTGAACTACTACTTTCCTGCTGACCCTCCCTACTTTTTGTTTGCAGTTTCACTCATTGCTGGACTAGCCTGTGGACGATCCTTTGAAGTCACATTACGCAATCTTGTTAACCGTTGGGCTACTGGCAAATCCACACGCACAATGCTAGAACTCAAAAGCGTCAGTATAAAAGTCCCTTACCTCGGCATGACCATCAGCATCGCCGTATTTATGTCTACTGGCTTAGAGATATTTGGCTTACCAACTACCTTTGGCTACTCCGTAGCAATTCCTGTCACCATCGCGATCGCAGGTCTAATTTGGCGGCAGCTAGGACAAATGTTGATTGAGCTAGAAAGAGGCGGTTCTTCAGCATTAGATCTCGATTCTTATGAAGGTTGATCGCCAATAGTTAGGGGTCAGGGCAAATGCTCGCAGCTCTAACTTTTACAAATCAAAAACTAAGAAACGAGTTGCGGCGCTTCGTGTCGCGACTCATTTCTTGGTTTTGTGTCTTAACAAGACTGACTACGGCTATAAAATAAGTAATAGACTTTTGCTCAGACTAAATTAATTAATGGAAGCTAATGAATTTTTACAGAAATATCGATCAGGACAGAAAACATTCGCCAATGTCAGCCTCGTAGGTATTGACTTACAGGCGATCGATTTACACAAAATCGATCTGAGTTATGCATTGATGAGCAAAGCTAACTTTGCTGGTGCTAAGCTCTGTCGCTCAAACCTGACGGGGGCTGATCTCAGCTATGCCAATCTCAACGGGGCTGACTTACATCGGGCAAACCTACGCCACGCTAATCTCAAGGGAGCTGATTTACGAAAAGCCGATCTACGCGGTGCAGATTTGCGGGGGGCAAACCTGAGTTGGGCAAACCTGCAAGAGACTCGATTTGAAGGCGCTCAGATGACAAATGTAAATTTAGACAATACTAGTAGTACACGCTGGCTAAAGTAACAAGCCACTAATCACGGAACTTGCATTTAAAAGGTTTGGATAAAAGCTCATTGAAATAGTTGATAAAAGCGATAATTTTCTGACGCAAATGGTCAACAGACAAAAAGCTACTGCGACGCAATAAACGTCTGGCAAGAATATTAAACCAACACTCAACTTGATTCAACCAAAAACAATGTTTGGCAGAGATTGTCAGTATCTACTCTTCGCTCCATTGTCAATACTGGAAGACGACAAGTTTTGTCCGCTTTTGAGTCGATTCTTGTCGCCTTAAATCCCCTGCAATCCCTATTCTCTCTAAGTTGAGCTATTACGATGATTGTTAAGGCGAGATCGTCTCTACTTTTGGAGAGCAAAGCGCCACAGCCTAGCTAAAGCCTGTTAATTATTAGCCGTCACTTGGAGGGAGAAAGTAACCTATCGCTCAAAACTAAAGCGTCCGTTCACCTTTTTACCTTTGATATCGGTAAGAATGACAACTTTATATTCTCCCGCAGTTTTACCGTCAAGCTTTATGTGGTAGTGCTTTTCAGGAGCGTCATAGGCTAGGTCAAAAAATTTTTG
>JBBQRB010000187.1:0-6727 GCA_038215315.1 Pseudanabaenales cyanobacterium | reverse complement strand
TGCCATTCCAAAACATGACGAAGCGCCCTCTTGGGAAATGTTCCAGTCACTATCCCTGTCTCGATTTCAATCGTAATCTCATATTCTCCGTACCTCGCATGATAATGAGGCGGTAGATGATCGTTCCAGTAGAAACTAATTATGATTCCTAGAAACCGACTGACAACAGGCATGGAATTGATAAATATAAGCTAAGAAAACCGTACAGTAAGATCTTAGCACCTTTTCTATAATGAAATTAGAGTGAAAATAATATCACAAATAATTTGCTTTTCACCCATCACCAGAAACTTTAACTGTGGGGTGTCAGCGCGATCGCATCCTAATTTTAACCCAGCCAATTTTCCACAACCAAATTTGGCGCACGCAAAAACTCACGCACATTCGCAGTAACAACCGTTAAATTCAAAGCTAAACCATGCGCCGCAATCAGTAAATCATTAGCTCCAATCGGTATTCCCTCCTGTTCCAAATATGTCCGAACCTCAGCATAATGAAACTCAATTGGCGACTCAAGCGGCAACATCGCAATCACTTCCAGAATCTGATCCACCTGTTGCTTTAAACGCAGCGAACTATTCTTTTCTGCACCAAATCGTAACTCAGAAGCAACAACAATACTCGTACATATTCTAGCCTCTCCAACTTCAGCAATACGTTGAGCAATTTTCCCAGATGGATGTTTCACCAAATCCGAGACAATATTTGTATCCAACAGATAGAGATAAGTCATCGCTAAAATTGAATATCATCAAGTGGAAGTAAGCCTTCATCTACATTAGAAAAATCTTCATCAATATCTGGCAGAGTTGCCAACAATTCTAACAAAGATCTCTTCTTAAATGGCTCAATAATTAATCTCTCCCCATCCTTCCGAATCACCACATCATTACTAGGCATCTCAAAGGCATGAGGGATATTTAAAGTTTGATTGCGTCCATTATGAAATAAACGAACTTGATATTGACTAATCATGGTTTTCATTTTCATCTCACCTGTCGCAGTAAAATCTGAATTTAGTATAGCTCCATTAACTCGCTAATGGAGTAACTAAGCAAATTGATTTGAAGCAATCTCATGTCCCTTCTGTACCCTTTGCTTTTCACCCATCACCAGAAACTTTAACTGTGGGCGATCAGCGCGAGTGTCATATTAGAAATTATGATCAGGCTGAAAACAATATGCACCAAGTCATAAGCAATTAGGGTAGTGTTGCCGATCTGTGGAAACAGGAAATATAGCCATCGGCATATTCATCAATTGATGTAGATTTTGTCATGTTATCTAAAATTTTTTCACAGATCTACAACATCATCAAATGGCTAAACCTTTCTTCAAGCAATGGTTTCAGCCGAATAGTCCTATCAAGCGAAAACAGTACTTCATTTATTGAGTACACAATAAGCATGAAAATATAATTTTTCTGATTATGTACATCCATATTAAGAGGATTAAGAGGTATTATAAGTAAGTCTTCAAATTCTTTACAATGTTCTATGTCTCAAGTAATTCCGTCAGATAGCTCTATACAAAATGAACTAAAGTTGGTGTATGGCAGTTTAAGTCGTTTGTTACAGCCAAGGGGGGTAAGTATTAAATTACTAAATCCGAAAGGAGATGTTTATCCAATTCTTCTAGAAGCAGCAGAAATACCAGAACAAAATGTTTTACTTCCAGTTGTACAGCTAGAAATTAGCAAGTTGAAATTAACCATTCTCCAGAAATTTAGTATTTATGGACGGAAAGTGAATACTCAATCTGCTGCATGGAATGTATCTGTGCAAGTAAATGTCTCTGAACTAGAACCTGAGAAAAAAGCATTCGTAGCTTCTAACGTAGGTGAATACTCTGGGAAAGTTCCTTTAGAATTTTTTGAAAAAATAAAAAAGATTAGCGAAAGAGTGGCTACAAATTTAGAAAATGTCAGAGGCAAAGAAGAAGCAACAAAAAATGCTCTTGTACTACCAATGCTTCAAGCCTTAGGGTATGACGTTTTCGACCCAATGGAAGTTCGTCCTGAATTTCTTGCTGATGTGCCAGAGGTTAAAGGCGAGAAGGTTGACTATGCAATCATGAAAGATAATCAACCAATTCTATTAATCGAATGTAAGTCAGCAGGGGAAAATCTAGATAAGCCTCACTATAAAGCGCAATTACACAGATATTTCACTGAAACCCATGCAAGATTTGGATGTCTCACTGACGGTGTTATTTATCGCTTTTTTACCGACATTGAGAAAGAAAATATCATGGACTCAAAGCCATTCTTTGAGTTTAATATACTAGAACTTCAGGAATTAGCGATCGCTGAATTGCGTAAATTTTCCAAATCTATTTTCCATCCTAATGAGTTGAGAGATAATGCAAGCGATTTAAAATATACGAGCGAGATTAAAAAAATAATCGCCGAACAATTTGCTGAGCCATCAACCGAATTTGTGAAATTCTTCCTCGAATATGGCAAGCCAGACTCCTTATACACTGGAGTTAAGACTCAAGCTGTTATTAACAAATTTGCACCTATAGTTCAGCGATCTCTAAATCAATTTCTCAATGAATGGGTTAAAGACAAATTACAGTCAGTTATCGAAGATCGGAGTCCTGACAGTCTAGTAAATTCTTCAGATTCTATATCTATCGAAACTAATCTAGTCGAAACGAAAAATGATGGAATCAATACAACTCAAGAAGAAATTGAAGGCTTTTATATTGTCAAGTCTGTCTTGAGTGAGATTACTGATCCTAGTCGAATTTCCTACAAGGATAATCTTAACTATTTCAGTATTGTTCTTGACAGCAGCCAGATGAAAAACATCTGTAGACTTTGGCTCAATGGTAGCAATAAGTTTATTAGCTTTAAAGAAAATGGGAAAGACACTAAGTACTCTATTGCAACTATTAACGATATTTTTCAATATTCATCCAAGATTAAAGATTCTTTAAATATGCTTCTTAGCAAGTAAATTAGTCAGGAACATTTCTGGTAAACAATGCTTTGTAAGAATAGTAGGGCGAATGTATGGCTGATGGTAATTGGATTGAGAAACTTAAATATGACGACAAAGGATTGATTCCTGCGATCGCACAGGACTATCAGGATGGCGCAGTGCTGATGGTGGCATGGATGAACCGCGAGGCTCTAGAGCTGACGATCGCCACAGGTGAAGTTCATTATTGGAGCCGATCGCGTCAAGAGATGTGGCACAAGGGAGCGACCTCTGGACATATTCAAAAGCTCAAAAAGTTATATTACGACTGCGATCGCGATGTGATTTTAGTCAAAATCGATCAGATTGGTGATGTAGCTTGTCACACAGGCGCAAGAAGTTGTTTTTTTACCGAAGTCGAAATTCCTCAAAGCTATAGCGCCTTGCGCTCAGATCATAACCAAGAGATTTCCTAAAAGTGTTGCGAGGCAGCACTTTTAGGAAATCTCTTAGGGTTTGTTGTAGTATTATCGTGAAAAAAGAAGCCTTTTCAGGGCTTCTTTTTTAGTACGAAATCGCTGTAATATGCCAAAAGCTAAGTCATCACTTAATTGATTGGAGAATATAGCCTTGAAAGGAATCTTGATTAGCTTTGGCATAATGGCAGTTGCCGTTCTCGTTATTGTAATTGCCCAAATTACAGGCGGACAGGCGGCAGTAGCTGGTGTCGGCGCACCATCAACAGGTGCGCCAAGTCAGGCAGAAGTAAAAATAGAGGAAGCACCTATAACAAACATGAGTGATACCGAAATCAAAGAAACTGGCACTGGACTGAAGTACCAAGTACTTGTCCCTGGCACAGGCGCAACACCCAAAAAGGGCGATACCGTGATCGTGCATTACACAGGGACACTCGAAGATGGCAGCAAATTCGACAGTTCTCGCGATCGCAATAGCCCTTTTTCATTCAAGCTAGGCGTTGGTCAAGTTATCAAAGGATGGGATGAAGGACTTTTAATTATGCGTGTTGGCGATCGCTATAAATTGATCATTCCCCCTGATCTTGGTTATGGCGCTCGTGGTGCAGGTGGAGTTATTCCTCCGAATGCTACATTGCTTTTTGATGTTGAGCTTTTGCGTATTTCCTAGATAAAAAACTAGAGTCGGCTATACCAACTCTAGTTTTTTACGGCGCTTTGCGCTCAAACCTGAGCCAGCAAAAATTTTAAAAGGTTTGCGGAGCAAATCTTTTAAAATTTTTGCTGGCTCGTTTGGTCGTAACAGTATTTAAATTTAAAAATAGAAAAACTATATGTCTGAAAATTCTCAAACGGGCGCTGATGCAATTGATGTGGCGATCGCTAAAGGGACTGATTTTGATGGAACTCCAATTGATGCCAAAAAGCTTGATCTTTACCACAGTGTCATGGCATTAGAAGCCAATCGTCAGCGTAGTGGGGTTAATAACACTATGCGATCGCGGATTGTGCGAATTGGCGCAAAGCATATCTCTCAAGATGAGCTTAACCAAAAATTACTAGATGCGGGTTTTGCCCCATTAAAAGACAAAGATATCGCCTATTACTACAACAAGTAAGTAGACCCAGAGATCTGTGGCGCGTGCGCCACAGATCTCTGGGTTTTTATTATGCGTACCTACTTAGTAAAACTAATTTTTTTAAGTAATTTGGCGTAGTCTTTATTAAACTTGGGCATAATCTCTTATGAAGCCACGTCATAGAGATCAGAATTTCTAAGTGAAATGTTTAATTACTGGCAAACTATTTCTAAGGTTTCAGTCGCAGCGTTGTTATTACTAGGGTTTAGTGACTTCCCTTCAAACAATTTTGGTAATAATGATTCATCAGCGATCGCCCAAACATCACGCTCAACAGAGGCAAGAGCGATCGCGCGATTAAAAAAATCTGGCAAACGCTGGATTGAAATTCGAGTGCGTAGTCAGAGACTATTGGCTTGGCAAGGCAATCAGCTTGTTTACGGAGTAGTCGTTTCCACTGGTAAAAGCGCCACCCCCACACCCGCAGGCGTTTTTAATGTCCAAACAAAATATCGCACAGCCAGAATGCAAGGCGAAGACTACAACGTCCCAGATGTACCTCATGTGATGTATTACAGCGGCAACTACGCGATTCATGGAGCTTATTGGCATCGCAGTTTTGGGATTCCTATAAGTCATGGCTGCACAAATGTTGCTCCCGATCATGCGGCTTGGCTATACAAGTGGGCTTCGGTCGGCACACCAGTTGTTGTTAACTAAATAAAACTTAACGGTCTAGAAATAGACAGAGGCGATCGCCTCACAGTAACCTAGAGTCCATATCTGTAATCATATTATTTTTTAAATTACAGTCTAATTTCAATCTTTAGGAATAAGGATAAACCTATGGCAGTTCAACGCGGTTCTAAGGTTCGCATTTTGCGTAAAGAGTCCTACTGGTATCGCGAAGTCGGTACTGTAGCTTCTGTTGACAAGAGCGGCATCATTTACCCAGTGATCGTTCGTTTTGAGAGCGTAAACTACTCCAATATCGCAACTAACAACTTTGCGATCGATGAAGTTGAAGAAGTCGCCTAGATTTTTTTAACTTAAAAACCATCAATTAGAAAGAGCGCTTTGCGTCCTTTCTAATTGCAAACAAACCTCAAGAAAAGTTTTGGAAGTGTTGCTTTGCAGTACTTTCAAAACTTTTCTTAGTTTGAGCTTGGGCGCAAAGCGCTGTAGACTAGAAAATCTGCTTAAAGCGTTATAAATAATGCCCGAATTACCAGAAGTTGAAACAGTTCGTATTGGTTTAAATCAAAATACATTAGGTTGGGAAATAGAAGGCGGGGAAGTACTGTTAGCAAGGGCGATCGCTTATCCCGAAAACTCAGCAGTATTTTTAGAAGCATTAGTTGGCTGCGCCTTTCAAGAATGGCATCGGCGCGGTAAATACTTAATTGCTAATCTTAGTCATGGCGCTAAATTAGGGGTACATTTGCGGATGACGGGAAGTTTGCTTTGGTGCGATCGCGATAGTGCGGTGGGCAAACATACGCGGGTGAGGCTATTTGTCAAAGAAAAGGGCAAAAAGAATAAAAAGGGCGCGATCGCCAAGGAATTACGATTTGATGATCAACGCACTTTTGGCAAAATTTGGTGGGTTCCGTCGTCTCAACCAACCGAATCCATAATCACTGGATTACAAAAATTGGGCTTAGAACCTTTTGAGCCAAAATTTACGCCAGAGCATTTGCAAGGCAAACTCAGTCGTAGTAGTCGCCCGATCAAAACGGTTTTACTTGACCAAGAAATAGTTGCAGGAATCGGTAATATTTACGCGGATGAATCTCTGTTTTTAAGCAAGATTCATCCACAACAACCTGCTAACTCCCTAAATTTTTCTCAAGTACAGGCATTACATCAAGCGATAATTCGCGCCCTTAGCGATGGCATTGCCAAGGGTGGGACAACCTTTAGCTCTTTTCAAGATATTGCGGGGATCAAGGGTAACTATATCGATACGGCTTGGGTATTTCGGCGAACGGGGCAACCATGTCGTGTCTGTGGTACTGCGATCGCAAGGATCAAGCTAGGCGGGCGCTCAACACATTTTTGTCCCCAATGTCAGATCTACAGCATTTTATAGCGATCGCCAATTTTGTTAGGACAAGCCAAAACCCAAGGAGACTAAGTTGCAGCGCGAAGCGCCGCAACTTAGTCTCTGGGTTTTATGTCTTAATACACTTGGCGATCGCTATAAAAGCCAGAAGAGAGATGGGGGGGGGGGCGGCCCAAA
>JBBQRB010000186.1:0-6728 GCA_038215315.1 Pseudanabaenales cyanobacterium | reverse complement strand
AAACTAATTTTTGAGTAACTTGATCGCAGATTCAGATGTCGCAATGCCTAAATGATAGGCAGCTTCAATGTTTTGCCAGCACACCAGTTACCTGTACAGACAAGGGCTAAAGAAATCGCGGTACTGACCACAATTCACCATTCCGATCGCATAACTAAAAGCCGTGGCGATAGTCCACAGAGATAAAAAACTCCCATGTAGTGTTTTGGTAGTTATCTCTTTTAACTTAAACTTGTTGAACAAGGATTTGAGCCTAATATATTTGAGCTTAGTAAATGAGAAGACTATACTTTTTGCTACCTGGTACGACAAATAAATTTGCCTGTGGAGGATTATGGGCGGAGCTAAAAACTCTAGAACTAGCAAAAAAAGTATGTCCTGCCGAAGTCGTCACTTATCGTCAACGGGAAAAAGACCGTCTTTGGCTTGATGATTTACTAAATTCTAACGATACCTTACACGCACTTAATGACGGAATTTTTGTGATCAGTTGGGGCTTTGATGTAGCAAAACTTGCCCAAAGATTAAAAAATTATAACGTGGTTTACCATGCTCATAGTGCGGGCTACGGCTTTGACATACCTGCCAGTGTGCCAATTATCACTGTCAGTCGGAATACGCTCGGCTATTGGGGACAGCGATCGCCACATTCTTTGTTGTACTACTTACCCAATGAAATTTCTGACAAGTTCCAAAACGATCAAAGAGATCGCGATATTGATGTATTAGTGCAATCACGAAAATCTTCTCACTATCTACTAAAGCAACTGGTTCCACTTTTACAAAAGAAATGTAAGGTAGAAGTTATTGATTATTATGTGGAAAATCTAGAAGAATTATTTAATCGCGCCAAAGTTTATCTCTATGACTCAGCCGAATATTGGGCGGTACAGGGTGTGACTGAAGGGTTTGGGTTGCAACCTCTAGAGGCGATCGCCTGTGGTTGTCAGGTTTTTTCTAGTGTTAATCATGGCTTATCAGATTATTTAGATCCTGCTTTTAACTGTTATAAAATTGCGGGCTATTCCCAAGAATTTGATCTTCAGAGAATTCTCAAGTCTATTAGTAGCGATCGCCAGTTGAGCCTCAATACCCATTTGTTAGAAGAATATCGGTCTAAAAATATCATCCATCGGTTAGCCATAATTCTTACAGAAATCAATGAATTTTTTGATCACAAAAAGTTCAACAGCGGCAATATTAGTGACTTAAATTTGAGAAGAATTATCCAATTGCGATCGCTGAGAATATGGACAAAGCTCAAACAAAGACTTATTCGGTAATAAAAAACACCTAAAGCGTTGCGAAGCAACGCTTTAGGTGTTTTTTATTGGTTCAGGTTATAACGCTTTGCGCTACAACTACACAACTGCCACAGTACGCTTGCGTCTACCAGCAATAGCTGTAGTCACAGTTGGCACAACTTCACTGGTCGAACTAATAGTAGAGCCATTACCATTACCATTGCTGCTATCAACCTTAGGAGCAGGCTTAACTCCTGCTTTTAAGGTTACGCCTAGAGAATTAGGCTTATTGGCTGGTGCAGGAGCTGCCTGTGTAGAATCTGGTGGTGTTTGCAGTAGAAAAGCGATCATCGGTTTGCTCTGCATCTGTTGACGCAGCACACGGGTAAGATCACGCTCTAGTTGACCACGCAAGCCGATCCAGTCTACTTCTAGAGATCCCACATTGCGGGCAAAGTTAACCCAGTTATTTGACAATGAATTTTCGATCGTCTTAGCAACTGACGCAATAATTTGAGAGCGCTCCATTGGCAAGACGACTCCATTTAGCTGAATATCTGGAGTAGTGGCGAGCTTGCCATCTAAACCTACGGATACCGCAATCATGAAGATACCGTCACCAGCGATTAATTGGCGATCGCGAAGCACATCACCCTTAACCATGCCATCGCGGGAAGAGTCAACCAATTCCACTCCAGAAGGAACCTTATCGACAATCTTCATGTAGTCTTGGCAAACCTCAACTACGTCACCGTTTTCAGCAATTACAATATTCTCGCTAGGAATACCCATGCTTTCAGCCATCTTGGCGTGCTGCTTCAACATTCTCAATTCACCGTGAGCAGGGAAGAAGAACTTCGGACGGACAAGCGCCAACATCATCTTATGGTCTTCCTGTGAGCCATGCCCAGAAACATGGATACCCTTGTCTTTACCATAGATTACGCTTGCACCTAAAGCCATCAACTTGTCAATCGTCCGCACCACAGGAATTGTATTTCCAGGAATCGGGTTAGCCGAGAAGATCACCGTATCGCCATCACGAACTTCCAGTTGCTTGTGGCTGCAATTTGCCATGCGAGTCAAAGCCGACATTGGCTCACCTTGGGAACCAGTGGTCAAGATCAAAATTTGATCATCGCGGTATTGACGAAGATTTTGCAGAGGTTGGAATAAGTCATCACGGCACTTGATATAGCCAAGGTTACGAGCATGGGCAATTACATTTAGCATTGATCGCCCAACCACACCAACTACGCGACCTTGCTTGTCAGCAATGTCCAAGATCATGCTCACTCGATGCACTGAAGATGCAAAGGTAGTGATAATCACGCGACCAGTGGCGGCGCGAATATATCGCTCTAGATTTGGATATACGGCTCTCTCAGAAGGGGTAATTCCAGGAATTTCCGCATTAGTTGAGTCACTAATAAGGGCTAATACACCCTTTTCGCCATGCTCCGCTAGACGGGCAAGGTCAAAGAATTCGCCATCAACGGGCGTATGGTCAATCTTGAAGTCGCCAGAATGGATTACCAGCCCCGCAGGTGTATTAATGGCGATCGAGAAACTATCTGCGATCGAGTGGGTATTGCGAATAAATTCAACAAAGAAGTTAGTGCCAACCCTTACGATGTCACGGGGCATGACGCAGCGCAATTCAGTCCGATTGAGAACCCCTGCTTCACGAAGCTTGCCTTCTAGTAAAGCCATTGCTAGGCGAGGTCCATAGATCACAGGAATTTCAAACTGCTTTAAATGGAAAGAAATCGCTCCAATATGATCTTCATGACCGTGGGTAACGATCATGCCTTTAATCTTGTGCTTGTTTTCACGTAGATAGGTCATGTCTGGAAGTACGACATTCACCCCAGGCATCATATTGTCAGGGAAAGATAGCCCACCATCGAGCAACATGATTTCATCGTTATATTCAAAAACCCATGTGTTTTTGCCAATTTCATGAAGTCCGCCGAGGGCAATAATTTTTAAGGAAGGAGAGTTAGATGTAGACATAGTTAATTTATTTAGAAAAAAAGTGAGGTTGATAGTGAAAAAGTCGTAATTGAATAAAAAGTTTGATTGATTTGTTTCAATTACTAGATTTGGGAAACTTGGTGATTAGTTACAGACTTAATTTAGGGAAACTTTTATGGAGGTTTTGATATTAGTGACTAGATAAATGCCGAAAATTTATGATTCCCCGTCAGTTCTTGACTCAAAATATCAACTTAAATAACCCATAAAGTCCGAATTGAAAATCTCTAATTTTAAAATTAGGTAAGAATTCCAATTTCTATAAGTACTGCTTTTAGCTTTACTTCTAACTCAGCATTACCAGTAACTAAGGGCGATCGCACTAGCCCTGTATCCATACCTAATAAGCGTAAGGCTAACTTTAGAGGGATAGGATTACTGTTTAGAAATAAAGCCTTGAACAATGGGAACAAGCGAATATGCATCTGCATAGCTTCTTGGACATTACCAGAGCTAAAACTCTGCATCATTGCTTGTAGTTGCCTACCGACTAGGTGCGAAGCTACACTGACGACTCCCTTTGCACCCACTGCCATCAAAGGCAATGTCAGCGAGTCATCCCCTGAGTAGATTACAAAGTCCGAAGCTGTGAGTGAACGAATTTGGCTGGCTTGATCGAGATCTCCTGTCGCCTCCTTGATGCCGATAATGCTGGGGATTTCAGCTAACCTAGCAACAGTGTCTGGCTCTAGCTTACAACCTGTACGACTAGGGACATTGTAAAGGAGGAGGGGTAAATCAGGAGCAGACTCAGCGATCGCTCGAAAATGCTGATACAGCCCTTCTTGTGGTGGCTTGTTGTAATACGGTGTTACTTGCAGTGTACCATCTAATCCGAGATGTGCAGCTTTTTGAGTTGCCGCGATCGCCTCAGAAGTGGAATTTGATCCTGTACCTGCCATAATTTTGGCTCGACCCGCGATCGCTGATTGAATCACGGAAAATAGCTTGTACTCCTCATCCCAGCTAAGTGTTGGCGATTCTCCTGTCGTACCGCACACGACAATCGTATCAGTTCCAGTCTCAACTAAATGAATGGCAAGTTGTTCAGCCCTGTCATAATCGACATCCCCTTCTCTATCAAAGGGAGTAATCATTGCTGTTAATAAACGACCAAAATCGATTTCACTCATATATATTCATAAATAGTCATAGATAGAAGTTTGATAAGTTGAAAATTTGATAAGTTGACAATATAAGCACTTAACCCTAAACAAGAGACTCAGCAATCAAAAGCTCGGCAATCTGAACTGCATTTAGAGCCGCACCCTTACGAATCTGATCGCCACAGATCCATAGTTCTAACCCCTTATCATGGGAAATATCTTGGCGAATTCGTCCCACCAAAACATCGTCCTTGCCACTGGCATCAATGGGCATGGGGAAATAGTTTTTATCAAAATCTTCGACCAATTGAACTCCAGAACTACTTCTCAGAATTTCTCTAGCTTTGTCTGGGCTAAATGGATGGGCAAACTCTAAGTTAATTGCTTCAGAATGCGCTCGCAATACGGGAACCCGAACACAAGTAGCGGTAATCCGAATTTCACGATCGCCAAAGATTTTGCGAGTTTCATTCACCATTTTCATTTCTTCCTCACAGTAGGAATTTTCGGTCATTGGTGAATTATGGGTAAACAGGTTAAAAGCTAGCGGATAGGGCAAGATTTCCGCAATGGCTGGCTCACCTCTAAGAATCGCTTGAGACTGTACTTGCACCTCTTCCATAGCCCTTGCGCCAGCACCACTAGCCGACTGATAGGTAGACACCACAATCCTTTGGATCGGCTGCACTTGATGCAAGGGATAAATAGCGACAGCCATCAAAATCGTTGTGCAGTTGGGGTTAGCGATAATACCCTTGTGGTGCTTGGCGGCTTCAGGGTTGACCTCTGGCACAATCAAAGGCACATCAGGATGCATCCGAAAGGCACTAGAGTTATCGATGCTGACTGCTCCAGCCTTGGCTGCGATCGGCAACCATTGCTTAGAAATACTGCCTCCTGCTGAGGCAAGCACAATATCCACGCCGTCAAAGGATGATTCGTTAACAGCTTCAATAGTCAACTCTTTGCCTGCAAACAAAATCGTCTTACCAGCCGATCGCTCTGAGGCTAAGACTTTCAAGTCACTTAATGGGAAATTTCTCTCTTCTAGCAAAGCTAGGATCTCTGTACCAACTGCACCTGTTGCTCCCAAAATAGCAACATTATACTTTTTACTCAATGAGCCTCCAAAATAAAAACATCAAGTTAGGGTGGAAAACTTTTGGCAGACCTCAACGATGACACTTTTGTGTAGCTGGTTCATCTGGGTGGCGATAATCTTATACTAACAAACTTTAGGATTATTCTCAGCTTTTTTAATTATGGTCCCGTAAAGATGGCATCTTCTACATCTTGGCGGCTCAAAGAATAGGGAAATGATCTCTGAATTTCTTTGCCGCCAAAGGCATCTTGGATGTAACGAACGCGAATATCTTCAATATCCATAGTAATTTCAGCTTGCCATGCTGATCTAGTCACCCGCCAAATATTCGGATTTGTCTGATCTTGATAACATCCCTGTTGATTTAACCAAGCTTCGAGAGCGGGCAGTGGGTGATTGTAAAGGGGAGTGGTCGGAGAAGGAAGCGCCATAGCAGACGAATTTTGTGATGATTATTGAGATTGGAAGTCTTGATGATTAATTTGCTGACACAAATTGCTAGAAAATTAGGTAGAAATTAAAGATGTAATTATTGATAGGGGTGCGATCGCTTCGGGTAGTAGGCGATCACCTCGTAGCCAAGCTACTAATATAACCAGTACCAAACAGACCACTACAGTACCACCAATCAATAGCAGTGCAAAGATCTCTCCACCAGATAATGGACGCTCAATGGGTAAGCCGTCATCGTCAGCGGTTTGTAAATTCTTATGTGTTTGGCTGCCTATATTTGTACCATTGTTACTGGCAGTGCCATTTCTATCGCTATTTTTATACTGAAATCGAGAAAACTGAATCCGTTGATCGTAAGCTCTGCGACGCTCTGCATTGCTGAGGGTTGCGTAGGCTTCGTTAACCTGCCGAAACTTTTCAGTAGCTTCATCTTTAGGAAGTTGAGTTGTATCAGGGTGATATAACTTGCTGAGATCGCGATAGGCGCGACGAATATCAATTTCGCTAGCCCAAGGAGTAACGCCAAGGATTGCGTAGTAAGTTTTAGACATAGAATTCGCAAAATCCGCTAATTTGCATAATGTGTGGTCACAATTCTCATTATGAAACCAGTTTTATCCAAAAAGAAAAAATAGCGTTGACATTTTCTATAGCTGTCGCCAAATGCACAAAACCAGAAGACGAGTTGGGGGGGGGGGGGCCGCCCCACCGAGTAATATAAAGTTTTAGGGGAACACACAACACAAAAAAAAAAAATTGGTGGGAAAATAAAAGATGAGCAAAGAT
>JBBQRB010000185.1:0-6760 GCA_038215315.1 Pseudanabaenales cyanobacterium | reverse complement strand
CCTTGGGCAACTGTGAACCCTAAGCCCACCAGAATATCTAACATACGGTCGATAGTACTTTGGATTGGGTGCTGTCTGCCTTGATAAGAGGTAAAGATTCCTGGCATGGTAACGTCTAAAGTCTCAGACTCAAGCTGACGAATGATCAGCACTTGATGAATTCCTGCCTTACGTTCTTCTAATTGATTTTGTAATGTTTGTTTGACCTGATTGGCGATCGCACCAATTTGAGGACGCTCTTCAACAGAAAGCTTGCCCATAGCTCCTAGTATTTGAGACAAGGAACCTTTCTTTCCGAGATACTCAACTCTTAGGTTCTCCAATTCTTCAGCAGTTTGGACTTCTCCAACTGATTTTGTCGCTATTTCTGCTAGAGATTGAAGTTGAGCTGTCAAGCTCTGTAAGTCCGTTGCCATCAACGCTTCCTATTTACTTATGAAAAATTTTGTTGTCATAACTTTATCAGAAAATTACGGTTTGCATAGTAGTTATACCAAATTAATAAGTAGCCAAGCATGATTAAACCCAAAACCCAAAAAGCTGTAGCGCACGCTGCGCGTGCGCTACAGCTTTTTGGGTTTTAAGGTTTCTTTTGCCTAGTTACTTACAGCGATCGCCATTTGTATCAGGACAAATCAAAATCTAAAAGAGGGCGGCGGCGCGCCGTGCCGCCTCTCTTTCTTGTGTTTTATGTCCTAATAAGACTGGCTACAGCTAAGGGCAAACATTTATTAACTTACAGCGCTTTGCGCTCAAAACCCTTACTAGATTTGAGTTCTAATTTACAAAAGTATGCAACTACTTTAGTGAATTGGTATTAAAACATAAAGCTAGAGGCTAGTTGTGGCGCTTCACGCCACAACTAGCCTCTAGCTTTATGTTAATTTCTAAATCAGAAGCGCATGGTTACACCCTGCGCTTCTGATTTTAGTTTTCAACTACTTGCTGACTTTTGCTAAGAAAACCATTGGATCGATCGCACTGCCGCCATTGGGACGAATCTCAAAGTGCAGATGAGGACCTGTACTGAAACCAGTACTGCCCATCGCGCCAATTAATTGACCTTGGCTAACAGTCTGACCAGCTTTGACATAGCGGTCATTCATGTGAGCGTATCTGGTGATTGTGCCGTCAGCATGGCGAATATCAATCATGTTGCCATAACCGCCATCATTCCAACTGGAGTATTCGACAACACCTGAGGCGGCTGCCAAAATAGGCGTACCCACAGGAGCAGCAATATCGATACCTTGGTGAATACGTCCCCAGCGCCAACCATAGCCAGACGTAAATATACCGTCCGCAGGCCAAATGAACCCAGTAGACAATCCATAATCTTGAACATCAGGAAGGTAGGCACTTGCCATGAGTTGAGGTAGCTGCGGCTCTATTCCTGAACGATCGCCCGGATTGGCGATCGCGCTACGGCTAGAATCAAAGTCACGATCAGGATTTGGAGAAGCATTTAAGTTAGCTGCGGCAATCTTTGAGGCTTCTAACTTTCTTGATTCTTCGGCTCTACGAACTGCTTCTTTAATTTCGGCATCCCTAACCTTGGAATTAAGCTGATCCACTTCAACTTCAAGACGCTTTACTTCTAAAGTAGACATCCTAGCTTCTGGATCGGGGAGTAGCGCAAGCTTGTCAGCTTGAGCGCTAGGAGAAATAGCAGACTGCTCGACAGATTCTGCTGATGGGATCTTAGGAGCAAGACTTGCTGCCATCCTTGCAGGAATCTGCACATTTGGTTCCAATGCTGGCTGGACTGTCGGCAAAGCAGGAACAGAGGTAGAAACACTATTTTGTTCGACAGCTTGACTAGATGGAATACTAGGAACCGCAACCGCAGCTACTGATCGCAACTTGGCTGGAGCCTCAGATGCAGGCTGATTTGAGTTATTGGCTGGTGTACTTTGCAAATCAATTCTTTGTTGATTGATGAAAGTATTAGGAATCTGAGGAACAGAAAGAGCCGCCATAACAATGACAGGTAATTGCACTCTAGGTTCTGCGACTGGCTGGGAAGAGCTAGCCTCAATAGGAATAGCCCGACTGTCACTGTACTGCTCAGCAGCAGTTGCGGCAGGAATTAATGGCGTTGCTAAGAATCTAGCGGGCAGGTTGAGGTTAAAAGCTGTTGCTGAGCTAGCATTTTTGCCAGACTCACCAGCTATATTTCCCATTAGCTGCTCAGGTGCAAAGGGCAACAACGACGCTGCAACCTTAGATATTGGTTCACTGGCTATGGCTAAGTTAGGCTGAACTACAGTAGTCCCAGATTCTCGCTGATCTTGAGCAGATAGACTAGGTGAAATGTTCTGGCTTTCAGCGCCAGTCAACTGTAATAGACCATTCCAAGGAGACACTCGACTAGCCGCAGCTAGCTTGGTTACCAATTCCTTTGGTAAAACCATAGGTGTAGCCGCAGTGACTCTCACTTGATCGGCAACCTTGGGCGCAGTATTTACATTGTTTCCTAACAGATCACCAGTGAGCGAAGGCAATTGCTTGAGAGGCTTTTGACTCAAGGATGCTGCAACTGTCTGAACTGCTCCAAGGGGTTGCGATTGGGGTAATTTTAATTCTTGATTTAGCTCCAACCATTGAGGATTTTCTAACTTGTTTGCCTCAATGATCGATTTTTGGGTAATCCCATTGCGTCGGGCAATGGTTTCAATGGTGTCGCCGTTTTGAACCTTATAAGAATCAAACTTAGGTTGCTTGGCGATCGCATTTTCGTCATTAGTTGATTTAGCAACTGCAAGGGTGGCTCTAGTTTTCTTGCCTTCTAGTTCTTGCAAGCGCTTCTCTAGCCGTTCTTTTTCAGCAAGTAACTGCCGCTTAACATGACCTTCTTTGACTTGCATCAGAGTTGATACGTTGCCAGGGATGACTAAAGGTTGATCAATTGCCAAAAAGTCTCCAGAAGTCAAAGAAGTGAATTTAACAATTTCACTCTTTGGAACGTTGTAATAAGAAGAGATATCTTCTAAAGTATCTCCTGACCTCACTTTATGAACCAATCCATTTACAGGTGGGATCACCAGCTTCATGCCAGCTTGTAGCTCCGTACCTGCGCTGATGCTATTAGAAGCAGCGATCGCGGCGGCATCGACTTGATAAACTTGGGTCAACTTCCATAGAGTCTCGTCTTCACGAACCTCATGGACTACTACGCCTTCAGCGTTGTCCCAAGAGCCAGAAGCGATCGCCATTCTTGCCATCTCATACTTGCGCTCTTGGTTCTGAGACATTACATCAGTCAAAGTCCGTGAGGATGCCGCAACAGGGGTAACAGTAATACTGTTATTCGCTGATTGCTGGTTAACCAATATTCCCACGGTTCCCGCAGAAAGGGCGAAGCCTAACATTGCTAGGGAACGACGTACCTTCAAAGAGGACATCTTATCACCCAATGGCAGGGAAACCTTGGTAATCAGATCCTCGTCTTTGGAAGATATCCTTTTCAAAAAACTGCCTCCTCTAAACTAGCTATGCTCTTGCGTATATTTTAAGTGTGGGATCAATACGAGTTAAGTATTTAAGTACACAAAAAGTGACATTAATTAACTCGGCAAGGAGCAATTACAACTCCATAACTTACCTCGAATATTTCCTTCAAACAAGTTCATGCTAAACAGTAAAATTGCTCGTTTTATGCATTTCATCTAGAATTTTTGTCTTATGCATACACACTAGTTTTTTGTCAAATATCAGTTTGGTAAGGTAATCTAGCAAAATCTGTAAAAAAATGATTAGCCGTAAAATCTATACAAAGATAGTTTTTGCTGATATTCACCCAGTCAGTTAATCAATTTTTTTGAGTCTAGAGGATGATTCTGATTAACAAAGTTCTTTAAGATATCTTCGATTTAGGGTTATAGCAAGCATGAAGATTAAAGTCTTTTCTCAAGCTATACTTCTTTTAGCTTTGATTTACGCTTATTTACTTCATTTAGCTCTTTAAAATAAGTTTTTTGATTATGTAAGGTTTTTTTAACAATTTGATCTATAAAGTTAATAAAAATATTATTGAAAAGCTATTTTTACTAAAACTATGGCTATAGACGCTTGTATTAAGACATAAAAACTAGAAGATAGTTGCGGCGCAGCTATCTTCTAGTTTTTTGTTTTGCTTACTTAACTTATAAAATATGTATACATAATTACACTATGTACATCAATGACTTAAAATTACATTCAAAATCACCCAAAAAAATGGAATAAAAATCAGGAACAGTTGCTTTAAGTCTGACTAATTCATAAAGGCTTACCAATCTACCGCAAGATATAGCGTTTTTTCGTCTAAATCAATTAAAAGCCTATTTTTTCTCTATTGGGAGGCGATCGCTCAGTATAGCTGTCGCCAAATGTAAAAACCAGAGGACGAGTTGCGGCGCAAAGTGCCGCAACTCATCTTCTGGTTTTGTGTCTTAATCAAGACTGACTAAGCCTATAAAACTAGACTTGGCAAGTATTGGTGAATTAGTTGGTAGATTTAGGGAATTAAGGTATCCATCGCTAAGCTATGTATCCCTTAGCCTGAGACTTTATGGCATTTTTAACAGCAATATTAACTAATTTTTAAAGACTTTTTAGGAAAAGAAGATCTATGAGCATCGGATACCTCGCATTGGTCTTACACGCCCACTTACCCTACGTTCGCCATCCAGAGAGTGACTATGTACTTGAAGAGGAATGGTTGTATGAGGCGATCACTGAGACCTATATCCCCCTAATCAAAGTCTATGAGGGGCTCAGGCGAGATGGCATTAATTTCAAAATAACGATGAGTATGACACCGCCTTTGGTGTCAATGCTAAGAGATCCGTTGCTACAAGAACGCTATGACAAGCACTTAGCCCAATTGCAGCAACTCGTCGAGCTTGAGGTAATCCATAACGAACATAATGGTCATGTCAAATATCTCGCTGAGTACTATGTCAAGGAATTTGCCGAAACTCGCGAAATTTGGGAGAGGTATGATGGCGATCTCATTAGTGCATTTAAGCAGTTCCAAGATACTAATAATCTAGAAATCATCACTTGTGGCGCGACCCACGGCTACTTACCTCTGATGAAAATGTATCCAGAGGCGGTATGGGCACAGTTAGAAGTGGCAGTTGAGCATTACACTCGGGAGTTTGGGCGACCTCCCAATGGCATTTGGCTGCCAGAATGTGCATATTACAATGGCTTAGAAAGAATGCTCGCCGATGTTGGGCTGCGGTACTTTCTAACCGATGGACATGGCATTCTCTACGGTCAACCTCGACCTAAATTTGGAACCTATGCACCTGTCTTTACAGAAACAGGTGTAGCTGCTTTTGCTCGTGATCATGAGTCATCACAACAAGTATGGTCTTCTAAGGTTGGTTATCCAGGTGATCCCCTTTATCGCGAGTTTTATAAAGACTTGGGCTGGGAAGCTGACTATGAGTACATCAAGCCCTTTGTGATGCCCAATGGACAGCGCAAGAACACGGGTGTGAAATACCACCGCATTACAGGTCGTGATTTTGGTTTGGATGCAAAGCAGCTCTATGATCCTTACTGGGCGAAGGAAAAGGCTGCTGAACACGCGACTAATTTTATGCAAAACCGTCAAAGTCAAGTCAGTTATTTGCACGATATGATGGGTCGCGCGCCTTTAGTCGTATCTCCTTATGATGCTGAATTGTTTGGACATTGGTGGTATGAGGGTCCTTGGTTCATTGATTTCTTGATTCGCAAATCCTACTACGACCAAGAAACCTTTGAGATGACTCACTTAGCTGATTATCTTCAAGGCAATCCGACTCAGCAAGTTTCTCGTCCTGCCCAGTCAAGTTGGGGCTACAAAGGCTTTCACGAATATTGGCTCAATGAGACTAATGCATGGGTATATCAGCACTTGCATAAAGGTGCAGAGAGAATGATTCATCTATCCTATCGTGAGCCTGCGGATGAGTTGGAGTCGCGGGCGCTAAATCAAGCGGCGCGCGAGTTGCTACTAGCTCAATCTTCTGATTGGGCATTTATTATGCGGACAGGAACGATGGTTCCCTATGCAGTTAGAAGAACGCGATCGCACCTAATGCGATTGGAAAAGCTCTTTGAAGATATTGAGTCTGGCAAGATTGATGCGGGTTGGTTGGAAAAAGTTGAGTATATGGACAATATTTTCCCTGACATCAACTACAGAACCTACCGACCACTTACGGCTAGCTAGTTTCCTGAAGTAAACTCACAAAAAAATAAAGCGGTGTAAAGCACCGCTTTATTTTTTGTGAGTTTTCAATACATTAATTTAATAAAAGTTTAGTAACATAAGCTACGATTCTAATAAATATATGTTATGGTGCTGATATATAAACAATACGTATTTAAAAAGGAATTTAGTTATGAATATCAATCAGAGAAAGGCTGAAGCTGCTGCAAACCATAAGGCTAATCTCACAGCTTTAGTGAAGCGCCGTATGGAGGTAGCCCGCTCTAACAATGATGCGAATCTACTGAATATCCTTCAGCAAGAAATGCAGCAACTAGGCTTGGGCTAAATTAAACACAATAAAAAAGAGAGGTGAAATGCACCTCTCTTTTTTATTGTGTTTACAGCGCTTTGCGCTGTAGCCAACAATTAGGGTTGCGGGGGGCCCCCCCCCCACCCCCATAACCCCGGGGGTCGTCAGGATGACACCGGAGAGGAGGTTGAAGGACATAACCGAATCGCTCTAGTTGGTGAACACGTGGCCGGCGTCGAGCAAGACCCGGCGCGCCA
>JBBQRB010000184.1:0-6779 GCA_038215315.1 Pseudanabaenales cyanobacterium | reverse complement strand
GCAATGGAAATGCGTGGCAGGGGATTAAAGCCTTCCGTATAGGCGACGGGCAACGCCGCCCGCCTAGCAGCCCGTTGGAAGAATCGATATAGATCTAGATGAGAAATCAAACTCATATCGCCGAGTTTGCCAAACTTAAGGCGGATGCGCTGAACTTTGGGTGGTACTTGTGGCTTCTCTAAGGAAATTGGCGGTACTTCAGGTGGTGGGATGACTTCGTTATGTCCAAATTCAGGACCACAGACACCGCACTCTGAGCAACCACCAAAGGAACAATCGGGAATGACTTGCGCCGCGATCGCTCTTTCCCAATCCTCAACCAGCCATTGTTTATCAATACCCGTATCAATGTGATCCCAAGGCAAGGGATCGGACATTTTCAGCGATGGCGCATCCCAGACTAATCCTGCTTCCGCGATCGCCTGTGTCCATGCCCCAAAAGCTTTTTCCGTATTCTCAAACCATGAGTCAAAACCTGCGCCCAGTTGCCATGCCCGATATAGCACTTTACCTAAACGGCGATCGCCCCGTCCTACAAAATCCTCCATCGCACTAATCCGAACATCGGTATAGTTGACTTTTACCCCACTCAAGCGCCGAAATTCTCGGCGTAGCAACTTCTGTTTCTGCACAAAGTCACCACTAGAAACAGTATGCCATTGGAATGGCGTGTGAGGTTTGGGGGTGAAGTTGGAAATCGTGAGATTGAAAGAGATTTTCTTTCTTCCCTTTTGCGAACATTCATTTTGCAACCATTCCACCGTATTGACGATGCCAACCACATCCTCATCTGTTTCCGTTGGTAAGCCAATCATGAAATAGAGTTTGACTTTATCCCAACCTTCGACATAAGCAGTTTTTATGCCCTGCAATAGCTCATCATCGGTCAGTCCCTTATTAATTACATCCCGCAAGCGCTGTGTCCCCGCCTCTGGCGCAAAGGTCAGTCCCTGCTGCTTGCCATCACCACTACGGAGCATATGAGCAATATTCTCATCAAAGCGATCGACGCGCTGACTGGGAAGAGATAGAGTAACGTGTTCATCTTTGAAGCGATTCTTAATCTGCACGCCTACCGATGGCAGGGCTAGATAATCAGAACAGGAGAGGGAAAGTAAAGAGAATTCGTTATATCCTGTTTCACGAATTGCTCTCTCAATGGTATCAACAACTTTTTCTGGATCGACATCACGGGCAGGACGAGTTAACATTCCTGGTTGACAGAAGCGACAGCCGCGAGTGCAGCCGCGCCGAATTTCGATGGTGAGGCGATCGTGAACAGTTTCTACTAATGGAACTAAGCCAATACTATGCTCTGGCATTGGTGTAGCAACACGGCGTAAAGCGCGCGGCGAAACATCGGTACGATTAGGAGTGATTGCTCCTGTTTTCTCATCCATGTCATAGAATTCAGGAACATAAACTCCATTAACCTCATTAGCAAGAGCCAAGAGGGTTTCGCGGCGAGTTTTACCTGCTAATTTAGAATCTTTAAGAACTTCGCCAATTTCAGGTAACAACTCTTCCCCATCACCAAGAGCGAAGAAATCAAAAAAATCTGCATAGGGTTCAGGATTAGAAGTCGCAGTTTGCCCCCCTACAAATATTAACGGACATTCTTCAATACTTAATTCGCTACGCTCTTGCCATGTCATCGGAATATGGGCAAGGTTGAGCATTTCCAATACGTTAGTTGCGCCTAGCTCATAACTGAGACTGAAGCCTAAAATATCAAATTCTCGCAGCGATCGCTTGGACTCCACGGCAAACAAATCTGTATTAGTTTCGCGTAATTTTGCCGACAGATCAGGTGCGGGTAAATAGGCGCGATCGCAGAGTTGTCCTTCCTTTGAGTTGATAATGCTGTAGAGGATGATATGCCCCAAGTTTGACGCGCCCACCTCATAGATTTCAGGATAGGTCAGCGACCAGTGCACGATCGCCTGATCCCAAGGTTTATGCACTGCGCCAAACTCGTTACCTAGATAACGAGCAGGTTTGAGGATATCGGCGTTAAGTAACTGTTCTACGGGTACGGGCATAACTGAGATTAATTTTAGGGTTTGCTAGCAGCTAAATGTTCAGCGAGGGTGGTTTGAGTAATAGTTTGAGGCGTTACAACTAAATGATGTACGAGCGCTTCATTAAATTCTAATTAATTCTCATATTGTTATTCATTATTCATCAATACCAAGCAATTAATGTTTTTTGAGACGCAATAAGTAGATGGGCAAAAGAAACCTTAAAGCCCAAAAAGCTGTAGCGCACGCGCAGAGTGCGCTACAGCTTTTTGGGCTTGATTATGCCTACCTACTTATTGATTAGTTATAATCATCCTATGATCAATTTTTAGGAGGCGATCGCATATGGTTGTAGCAACTACTAAGCGATATACCGCAGCAGAATATCTAGTCCTAGAGGACAAAGCAGAATTTAAGAGCGAATTTATTAACGGAGAAATTATCCCGATGGCAGGTGCTTCCGCAAATCACAATAGAATCGCTTTAAATTTTTGTCGGCTAATACCTCTAGTAATTGACGATCAAGCCTATGAAATATTCATGAGTGATATGCGGCTATGGATGCCTGAATACAGCCGTTATGACTATCCTGATGTGATGGTTGTTGCGGGTGAGCCAGTTTTTGTAGATCAAAGACAGATGGAAGTCACTAATCCCTGTTTGATTGTGGAAGTTCTATCTAGCTCTACTCAAATGTATGATCATGATAATAAATTTCGCCAGTATCGCTCTATTCCAAGCTTTCAGGAATATATTTTGGTTTATCAAAATAGCTTTGAAGTTGATCACTATGTCAAAGAGTCAGAGGATCGATGGGTACTGACTACTCATAAGGGAGAAAATGCTGTGATTAAACTTGCCTCAATGCAGCTAGAAATTGGTTTGCGAGATTTATACAAGCGCGTGAGATTTGATTAATAATTACCCTAAAATCTTGCTCTCTTGATCGCTACCTTGCTGCACTTCTTGAAAATAGATAATGTCCTTGCGTGGCTCAACTTCGCCAGTCTTAATTCGCAAATTATCGCCAACCTGAATCTGTCGATTAATTCGCATTGGCAACTTCAAGCCCAAGTCTTCAATCAAAATTAAAGCTAGCTTCTCATTTTCGCGCAACCAGTCCAGCATTAAGGCTTCCCAAACTACATCCTTATGACGGCGCAGATATTCCAAGCTCCAATATCTTACTGACTGCTTCTCAACCTGATTAGCATCCCAAATTGCAGGATCGATCGCCTGCAAAATAGATGTGAGCATTTCGGCTGTAAAAGGTAAAGCTTGATCGCGCAAAAAAGCTTTGATTTGCCAATGCGCCAGCAGATCGCTATAGCGTCGAATCGGTGAAGTCACCTGTGCGTAAGCATCCAGCCCTAAACCAGAATGCCGAGAAGCGTAAAGTCCTAATAAGCCTTTAGTCATACATCGGCAAATTGCAAACTCACGTACTGGCCCCGAAGGCAGCAGCATCAAAGTATCGAGGGGTGGTAATTCGGGCTGATCTTGATAACGGTAGGGAATGGGAATATTGTTTGTTTGTGCAAATCTAGCGGCAACCTCTCCTGCCAAGATCATCATTTCCGCTACCAACTGACGCGAGAAACTATCTTCCATTAGTTCTAAGGTTACGCCACCGCCTTGATCTTCAGGGCGAGGATCAACCTTGACCGTTGTATCAGGTAGATGAATTTCGATCGCACCCTCAGCAACACGCCACTTTTTACGCAACCGCGCAAACTCAGCAAGGCGATCAAGATCGTCTTCTACGCCAAGTTGCAGCATTTCTTCGACATCTTCATAGGTGAGTCGATAGTTAGGCTTCACCAAGGATGCCATAATTTCATAATTAGCAACGGCTCCCAACTCATCTAAGTCAACGGCAAAAGATAGCGCATGGCAAACCTTACTTTGAATTAGACTCATTGGTCCCGCCGCCAACTCAATCGGAAACATCGGAATTACGCCTGTAGGCAGATAAACACTCGTGCCGCGCTTCCTTGCATCGCGATCCAAGGGACTTTCAGGATCTACCCAACGGGTAGGATCAGCGATATGAATCCAAATTCGTCTACTGCCATTTTCCAGAGTCTCAACGCTCAAGCCATCATCGATTTCGGTAGTACTAATGTCATCGATTGTATAGACGTGCAGGTGGGTAAGGTCTTTGCGTAACTCCTGCATACTATCGGGGATCGGCTCAGCGAGACAGGCTTGGGCAGCCGCAAGCACCTCATTTGCAAACCGAATCGGAACTTGGCTACGGAGCAGATTCAGGTTTTCATGTTCATTCCAAATGCCGAGGTCAACCAGCATTTGAAAAGCTGCTTGCTCATTTTTAGAACGTTTTGCAAAGCTTAACAGCTCTTGGGCGATCGCCTTGTCCGAAGTCTCATCACCATGCAGTGCGTAACGTTCTAGGCTTTCCAATCGAGTGCGATCGCTTACTGTCCATGTCACATCACCACCAGCTAATTTGTCTGTCAACTTTTGCTGAAATTCTTCTATTAACTTAGCCTTTTGACTAGCAGCTTCGGCTTGATGTTTTAGTTCTAATATCTGTGCGCTAGAGCGCGGCTCGTAGAAATTACCCTTTTGCTTAAAATAAATTTTGTCATCACTCAGCAAACAGTAGGCGGCGTAGGAGGTGACTGGTGAGATTTCTGAAAAGAGCAAATTTGCCAAATCATTAGGGTCAGTAGTTTGATTATCTTCAATCAAAATTTCCCAAGCAACTTCAAGACTAGATGGATCGAGGAAGTTTTGAATTTTTTGCAAAAATGTAGGGATTTGCATATGGGTAAAGCTAAAATTTTCGGCATTACCCTTGACAACATAATTAATTTCGCGAGGATGGATAGTGTGACTGTTGCCATTTTCATCGATCGCTTGAAAATGTTTCTTTCCTTCAGGACGATCAATTACGACAAGGCGGCGATCGCCATGCAATTTCACTTCGACTAGTGTACCTTTTTCCAAAATTGCCCCTTGTCCAGTCAAGCCAAAAATTTTCCTTAATATTCTACCTTTTTACAGCGCTTTGCGCTTTTATAAAACCCAGATAATTTAATGAAAGTGCCGCTTCGCGGCACTTTCATTAAAACCAAAACCCAAAAAGCGTTAGCGCACGCTAACGCTTTTTGGGTTTTGGTTTTAATTTGCCTATCTACTTAGGATACAAAAACAAAATATAGTTGCTTTGCTCAGCAAAGCAACTATATTTTGCGCTAACGAATTTTAAACTAAACTTTTAAGCTAAACAATTCTGTCTTGGATGACACTAGCGATCGCGCCAACCGCAAAGGCAGCGATCGCAGGTTGATAATCACTTAGGGTGACCAATGTTGATGTTACTGGTCGTTTGGGAGAAGCAAACATCGCGACTCCTAAAACAAGCAAAGCAATACTAGATTTAAGGCTAAAGTTGCTATTCATCATCATATTCCTCCAATGGGCTTGTGCTGACGGAGCCAATGACTAGAAGCTACGTCTTTTTGTTTCCTAGTCGCTTACTATCTCACTTTCATAAATGATTTAGATTTTTTATATCTGCTTCATCTTATTCGCCAGAATCATTTTGGAATGTAACCTAGATTCCTAAACTCAAGTGATTCCTATCACATATATAGCGCTTTGCGCTGTTATAAAACCCAGAGAAATTTTTAAAAGTGTCGCTTAGCGACACTTTTAAAAATTTCTCTGTACCCTTTAAAGTCTCAATGGGATGTAGCTACTCCCTTCCCAGCATAAAAATAGGTATTAAAACCCAAGAATTAGCGAAGCGCCGCACCGCTAATTCTTCACTGGGAAGGGAGTAACTGCTGGCTGATATTACTAAACCCATAAAGTTGCGCCCCGCAGGGGCGCAACTTTATGGGTTTGGGTTTGTTCGCAAAGCGCTGTAACTTTTAATTTTGCGGATAAAGTCTTTTGATGTAACGGTTGATTTGGGATTGAGCAAATGCCTTAGCCTGTGCAGAGTTTGCTGTAGCAAGCGTAGAGATATCTGGCACAGATGAATTTGAAGCCTCTTCATTAGATTTAGAAGGAATTTGTTCACTAGCTTCATTGATAACTGGCTCAACTGCACTCACATTAATATGCACATGAGTTTCAGTTGTAAATTGTTCAATAGTTTGACCGCTAATCGGATTAGGAGTTTGCTTAAAATCACTACCATTCTTGCCATTTAACTCCTGCGCGATCGCAGGGCTTACCTCTTTTTCAATAGCACCTTGAGCCAATCCGCTAATTAAAGAACAGGGAGGAACGATTACCCCTCTACCAACTACGGCATGGACAATCGAACTAGATGCACCGATACAAGCACCTTCACCAATTTTACTGTTTCCATAAACAAGTACGCCTGCCCCCAAATTTGCTCCAGCCGCAACTTCCAGCAATCCATCTTGAGCATGAAGTACTGCTCCCATACCAATACAAACACCAGCCGCGATCGTGATCTGGCTACCTTGATCAGCTTGAATTAACACACCTGCGGCGATCGCCGCAGTTTGATCAATCACTACATTCCCACAAACATAGGAGCGAAAATCTCCAATTGGCTCTAGAGGTGGTAGGTAGTTTGATTGCATTACCGTAATTACTAATTGATGTTACGCAGAATTTCCCAAGACCCTCACCCCTAGCCCCTCTCCCATTGAGGGCGAGGGGAACCAGAAAATTAATCTTGCTCCCCTTCTCCCCACGTGGGAGAAGGGGTTGGGGGATGAGGGGGCTATCTTCGCTCTGCGTAAGGTGAGT
>JBBQRB010000183.1:0-6786 GCA_038215315.1 Pseudanabaenales cyanobacterium | reverse complement strand
GTTGCGGCGCGGTGCGCCGCAACTCTCTTCTGGGAAAGAGATTGGCTACGGCTATACAAAGCACTGTATAAAATTTGCAAGCCCTTTATCGGCAAACTTTTCTTACTTAAACCGCTATAAAGTAAAGACAGTATTCATCTGGCTACTTTATAGGCTTATCGTTCATGCTTAATAGTTCCCGATCTCCAGTAGTCCTTACGCCTATGGTCACAGATATCTTAATTTTGTCAAATGGTCCTGGGGAATTAACGACATGGGTTTACCCTTTTCTCAAAGCTTTGGAAATTGCCCAGCGATCGCGAAATAGCCCAAGACAAAACAAAATTCGCATCTCCATAGTTTTAGCCCCATGCCAAAATGCTAGCGGAGGGGAAACTCAACTCGCTCAGAGCTTTCCGCTTGTTGAGAGAGTACTAGCACAGGAACAATTTTTTGATTTTTTGCTATGGGGCAGAAGTCCCAGTTGGCAATGGTCAAAGCAGGGGATCGTGGTTTTTTTAGGAGGAGATCAATTTTTTGCCTTGGCGATCGCCAAACGCTTAGGTTATAAAACCCTAATTTATGCAGAGTGGGAAGCGCGTTGGTATCGATGGGTAGATTTATTTGCAGCGCGTAAACAAGCGATCGTCGATAAAATTCCCGTCAAGTTTCGCGATAAGGCTCAAGTAATCGGTGATCTGATGATGGATCAAGCAGAAAAAGAGCCAACTAGTCCAACCGACACAACTAAACGAATTTGTTTTATGCCTGGCTCAAAAGGAAATAAGTTGAAGATTGGCGTACCTTTAGCCGTAGCGATCGCCAATATCCTGCATGAAAGATCCCCAGATCTGGAACTAGTAATTGCACTAGCACCAACAACCACATCCGAAGCTCTAGCCGAATATGCCCAAAATATCTTTCCTACCCCTGATAGCGATAGTGCAACCGCCCAACTAGTTGACGGCAACCTAGTGACATCTAACGGTGCAATTATTAAAATCCACAAAGAGTTCCCTGCCCATGCCCTTATCAAGACCAGCCAGATTTGCATTACTACTGTTGGCGCAAATACTGCGGAATTAGCTTCGCTGGGTCAACCGATGATCGTTTTGTTACCTACTAATTTTGCAGACATGAAAGTAGGTTGGGACGGAATCCTCGGCTTATTAGCTACTGCGCCCTTACTGGGCAAGTTTCTTGGGGTAGTAATTAACTCATTCTTAATTACACAAATTCAAGAAAAAGGACAATTGCTAGCTTGGCCAAATATCTGGGCTGGTAAGGAGATTGTGCCTGAGATGCTCGGCAAGATTACACCGACAGAAGTTGCTGACAAAATCTTATTTTATATGAATCATCCTGATGAAATAGAAAAAATGCGCGATCGCCTCAAGGAAGTCTGTGGACAATCAGGGGCAGCTAATAAACTTGCAGAAATCACACTTAATGCAATTTGTTCTAATTAATATATCTGTCGCCATGCTAGAACCTAAAACCCAAGAAGTGAATAGCTGCGCGGAGCGCAGCTATTCACTTCTTGGGTTTTAGGAAAGCGCAAAGCGCTGTCATTTATGCAGCGACAGGATAGCAAACGTTAGTACCACCCAAACCGCAATATCCACCAGGATTTTTTGCTAGATATTGTTGATGGTAGCCTTCAGCATAGTAAAACTCACCAACATCACGAATTTCAGTGGTAATACCTTGTTTCATACCCGAAGCTTTGAGTGCATCCTGAAAAATTTCGCGAGACTCTTCTGCTAGTTTTCGTTGACTGTCGTTATAAACATAAATTCCAGAGCGATACTGTGTGCCCTTGTCATTCCCCTGCTGCATTCCTTGGGTTGGGTTGTGGGACTCCCAGAATACTTTGAGTAAGTCACTGTAGCTAATTAGCTTGGGATCGTATACCACCAAGACAACTTCATTGTGACCAGTCATGCCCGAACAAACTTCTTCATAAGTAGGATTAGGGGTTAGTCCTGCGGCATAGCCTACAGCAGTAACGTAGACGTTCTGCTGTTGCCAAAAACGACGCTCTGCTCCCCAAAAGCATCCCAACCCAAAAACAGCAGTTTCCATTCCTTCAGGAAATGGTGACTTGAGAGATTTTCCATTCACAAAATGGTGTGAAGCCGTAGGAATTTCGGAAGCCCTACCACGGAGAGCATCGGCTGCCGTCGGCAACGTTAACTTTTTACCAAGTCCAAACAACATATTTATTTACTGGTTAATTTAATAAAAACTTATTTACTTAAAAAGCTCATAAACTCTTTGCAAATCTGATAGCGATGTATCTAATCGACTTCAATAATTATAGCTATAGTCAACTACGCTAGGTCAGGCACATAGTTATCGCCACTTGTATTAGAACAAATCAAAACCCAAGAGAGATAGGCGGTGCAAAGCACCGCCTATCTCTCTTGGGTAACAAGACTAGCGACAGATATAAAAGCCAAATCGAGAGTTGCGGTGCTTTGCACTACATCTCTCGATTTGGCTTTTATATTTTGAATGGCGAAAGCCATGCTAGAAATATTTGTCATGCATTTATCTTGCAAAAGATTAGGGGCTTCAGCCCCTTCATTTAGTCAACTTGGATTAGTTAGAGAGTCTGACCGCTAAATGCAGCAAAGCGGTCAAGCTTAAAATCCAGTGAGTCATCATACACAGTGAGGATTTGGGGCTTACAGCGCTTGACAGTTACATTAATTCCTTTTGAGCCTTCTGCTTCTAAATCTTCTATATAACCTGCTTTGGCAGCTTCAGCCTCTGAAGTGCGCAGGAAAGGACCGAAGTAGTAAGTGCAACGAGGTGAGTCTGTGACGATTTCGACCCACACGGCTAGACCAAATATTTCAATAACTGAGGTAAATATATTCCTAAACAAATTACCACCCATGGTTTTACATAGCTAAGGTGAATGGCTGAGGTAAATGAAGAAAGCTTCAAATTCAGTGTTCTTCCATAGTACTCAATATTAGTCAAGGATTAGGTAGAAACTGAAGTTAAAGCTTTGATCTGATAAGTATTTATATAACTTAAAATACGGCTTCAAGACAAATTGTTCAGGTTTAACGTATTGACCCAACGCTGTCTAAATATCTCGTACAGAGCCATTCCAGTCGCAACTGATGCATTAAGACTCTCAACTTTCCCATCTAAAGGTATAGATACAAGAAAGTCACAGTTTTTCTGTACTGAGAGGCTTAACCCTTCATCTTCTGAACCAATAACTAGAGCGATCGGCCCTGCAAATTTAGCCTTATGAAGTGCATCACTACTGCCTGCCATGGCTCCGTAAACCCAAAAACCAGCTTCTTTGATTTTCTCAAGGGCACGATTGAGGTTGACGACCCGAGCAACAGGCAAAATCTCTAAAGTCCCTGCGGCAACTTTAGCAACGGTTGCCGTAATACCTGCGGCACGGCGTTGGGGAATCACCAGAGCTTGAGCGCCAAGAGCTGCTGCACTACGAATAATCGCGCCTAAATTATGGGGATCAGTAATACCATCGGCAATTACAATCACGGGCTGAGTTGATTTTTCCTTGATCTTAACTAGTAACTCATCTAGATCGGCATACTCATAAGCGGACACTTGAATCGCAATACCCTGATGTCTGCCATTGTCCGTAATTCGATCAAGGCGAGTGTTGTCAACTTCGTCCACAACTGCACCTGCGGCCTTAGCCTCATCAATTAGAGGTAAGAAGTCGGGAGCATAACGCAATCTCGCAGTTACCCACACCCGATTAATGCTGCGATCGCTCTGCAATACAGCTTCGACGGCATGACGGCCATAGACAATATCAGGGTTTTCAGGGTTGTGAACGGGTGGCGCAATTCCTAACTCGCCGTCAGGATCGATAGTGTGGGAGACAGGAGGCAAAGAACGGCGCTCAAAGTTAGGAACGGCGCGATCGCTAAAACTACGATCTGAACGCTCCTCAAAGTTACGACTTTGGCGATCGCCAAAGTCGCGAATGGGGCGATCACCGCGATCAAGTTTCTTGTCTCCAAATTTCTTGTCCCCAAATTTTTTATCGCCAAATTTCTTGTCTCCAAATTTCTTTTCAACAAACTTAGCACCAATCCTTTTGGCGATCGGTTTGTCAAATTTACGGTCAAACCTTGGTTCAGCAGACGACTCAGACCGCTTATCAAATTTTTTGTCAAAGCTCTTGTCGTTGCGGTGATCTGAGTACTTATCTGACTTGTCTGAATACTTGCCTGAATATTTATTTTCTGAATATTTAGGGGCATCAGAACGTTTGTCAGGGCGCTTATCAAAACTTTTCTCTGAAGACTTGTAAGCTTTGTCTGGTTTGTAGGGCTTATCGAAGGAGCGATCGGCATTTCGCTCTGGACGGTTATCAGATCGACTATCGGAACGCTTGTCAACATACTTGCCATTGCTGCGATCTGGGCGGTCTGCTTTTTTGTCTGAATTCTTATCTGGATATCGCTCAAAAGGTCTGTCAGAGCGTTTCTCAAATTTTCTTTCTCCATTTCTATCGGAGATGTTATCAGCCTGTTTGGCTTTGAGGCGGGGTTGATTTGTCATGGCGGCGCTGGGCTATCAATATAGCTGAGTATTTGTGTAAAAATTTGGTCTAGGCGATCGCGATCAGTTAAATAAAGATAACCAACCAATGCTTCGAGGGCTGTTGCTTTCTGGTAGACGCTGGGATCAACTTTTCGAGGAATAGATCCCGCAGCATTGCGACCACGTCTTACCAGATCGGACTCAAAATCTGTTAGTTCAAGTTTGTCGAGAAATTTTGCTTGTTGCTCAGCTCTGACCTGACTAACTACAAGTTGGTGATACTGCTTAGCAGTTCGCGGCGGTAGTAGATAGTGCAATCGCATTTGCATTTCATAGACAGCATCACCGATGTAGGCTAGAGCGGAAGCAGGAATTTCCGCAATGTTGTCAACTATTAGGCTAGTAGACATTACAGGAGGATGCCATTAAAAATAATAATCTGCATAATGCCAAACCTTCAGACATCAACGGGCAAACGGGCAAGCAGAGCTTGCCCGTTTGCCCGTTGATGACATTCTAAACATTCTTAAATTTAACTTTCTAACATCATAAGTCGATTAAGACTAATTTTGCCAATATTTGTAGTCACTTTTAATCATACTCCCTTCCCAGTAAAAGACTAGCGGCGCGAAGCGCCGCACCGCTAATCTTTCACTGGGAAGGGAGTAACTCAAATACGATTCGGCGGGCGAAGCGCGCCGAATCGTATTTGGGTTTTGTTTAATTTACGATCCTAAACAAATAGCTAGCACTATATTTACAAATTTTGTTGGCAAATGAAAATTCCCCTAAATTAGCCTAAAAGCTAAAATTCTTTTGAAGAATTTTAGTTGTCAAACTGGATTCAAATTATTTTTCAATCTTGTTCGGTTTCCTTAAATAGATTGATATTTAAGGATTACAAACACATTATTTGGGTTGGGCTAATTTAGCGATCGCGGCATCAATTGATGTCTGAAGCGACAAAAACTGATCTAGCCTGACCAACTTTACAGTTTGCGTAACTCTAGGGTTAGTAATAATTTGTAGAGTGCCGCTTAGGGTTTGTGTCTTCTTTGCCATTTGGACTAGAACCCCAAGCCCAGAGCTATCGATGAAGTCGATAGTGGACAGGTCTAAAATTACGTTTGACGGGCCGTCTTCAACGCACTTACCAATCACCTTTTTAAAAGCTGGTTCAGAAAAAGCGTCAAGAAGCCCAGTGAGGCGGATCAGTTGATAGGTTTCCTTGACTTCGCGGCTGCCTCGTAAACTCACAGTCAGGGTTAACGGCTCAGGAATAATGACCTCCAAGGGGTGCGAACGTACCTTAATTTGCGGGTATATTGTATTTGCTTTCTACGCACTTGTCCAGACAATTTTTAAAATTATAGGTAGTTATTACAATTGATTTAAGCTCAAGGCGCTATAGTATATCTGTCGCCAGTCTTGTTAGCACATAAAACCCAAAAGAGGTTGGCGGCGCGGAGCGCCGCCAACCTCTTTTGGGTTTTGATTTGTCCTGAGCCAAGTGGCGATAGCTATACTTACTAGTCTTTATTCAGTTAGTCATGCCTAGAGAACTTAAAGATTCTAAACCAGAAGAAGAAGACAACGACGTGTCACCAAATGTGCTGCGAGTTGTATTGGCTTTTAGGCGATGGGGCTGGGTTTCCTTCTGGACGCAGGTAATTTTGTGTGTGGTCTCATCGGTAGTTCTTTTACAGCTTTTTTTGTTCCCACGGGCGAGTCAAGCAGTGCCGACGGGGCTAGATAATAACCCCGCCTCTTTGCCAGGGCTTAGTTTCGCTTGGGCTGGCGTGGCTGTGCTGGGAGCTAGTATTTTCTGGCATTTTCGCTATACCCAGATGGCTAAAAAGTTGCGATCGCCCGATCGTCCAACCAAAACCCAAACAATATTTCAAATCAAAATCGGTTTGATCATTAATCTTGTAGGGACGTTCGTGACTTTAGTGGGCGCATTCGCGATCAATGGGGCTTTAACTTTGCGCTCTATTCAAGGACAAAGTGTTTTTACTGGCGCAGGTGGGTTTAACTCCATAATCCAACCTCTAGACTTTCAAATTATTCAAGCCAGCTTTAATATCATCCTTGCTCACTTTGTTGGACTAGTTGCCTCTCTCTTCCTCCTAAATCGGGCTACCGACAAACCCAATCGCGAGTAATCCAAAGTATTACTCTCTTCCCAGTTAAGAATTAGTGGTGCGGCGCTTCACGCCGCACCTCTAATTCTTGGGTTCGGATTGTTACACATCA
>JBBQRB010000182.1:0-6800 GCA_038215315.1 Pseudanabaenales cyanobacterium | reverse complement strand
TACTTTAATTCTTTATTTTTTTTTTTGTTTTTTTACTTGATTTGGGTTATTTTGGCGGAGTGAGTTTTTGGAAAGCGTCATACACCTTTCCCTTTATAACATTTTATATTAAAATCAAATAATTTGTGGTGGGGCGGGACGCGCCGCACCACTAATTCTTGGATTTTAATATCTATTCTTATACTGGGAAGGGAGTATGACGCTTGCCAGAACGTCAGTCGGCATAATTACCACATTGCTAGTCAGAGAAGATATCTCTATGTATCGATTTCAGGTAAAAGCACCCACGCAAAATGGGGAAATGATTTGTATAGTTGGCTCGATTCCTCAGTTGGGCTTGTGGGATGTCAAAAAGTACTTAGCCTTGCGTACATCAGGAGATCGCTACCCAACTTGGTGGGTAGATTTGGAACTAAATCCTCTGACCTTGCAGGAATCTGAAACCCAAATAGACTATAAATATATCCGTATTACTACTGATGGTAATGTACAATGGGAGTCTGGCGAAAATCGCTGGGTTCCTATTGAGAGAGACTACATTACGTCCAAATCATCCACGTTAATCGTTGACGATGGCAACTTTGGACAAATTTATGCCTATCCTTATGGATACCTTGATCCAGCGATCGCTACAAAACCGCAATTACCAAGTCCAGATATTAACCAAGATTCGCTCAAAATCCTAGTCATTGGTAGTTCTGTTGCTATGGGTTGTAGCGCTTGGCTGTTAGATGGTTGGGCTAACCAACTGGGTAGAGCTTTGCGAGATAAATACGGACATCAATTGGTAAATCGATCGCAACTAGGCGCGAATGTCAGCTCAACAATTGAACGATTTCCATCAGTATTTACAGCAGAGAAGCCAGACATAGTGATTATTGGGCTTTCTTTGGGAAATGAAGGACTTGCCTATTGTCCTCCCCATGCTCGTCGTGCTGTGCAACGGCGCTTTGAAAGTGGATTAGTACAGCTTATCAAGATGACTCAGGACTTAGGAGCCAAGCCAGTTATTGGTGGACTGTATCCCCACGGTGACTACACCAGTGAGCATAATTGGCTGGTGCGCGATACCCATAGCCGTATGTGGAGTTGGGGAGTGCCAATCCTAAATTGGCTAGATTTACTAGACAATGGTTATGGAGGCTGGAGATCGCAAATTTTGCTGGATGTCGCTCATCCTAATACGCTTGGACATCAGATCATGTTTGAAGCAATTGATCTTGATATTTTTAACCTAGATCGCGATCGCCTAAAACTATCTCAACAAGAGCTGTTAAGTAGTAAAGGTACAGAAGAAATTACTATTTATAAAGACCTCTATGGCTTTCAGATTCTGGGAAATCCTGAAGCTCAAACTCTACGAATTATCAACAATTCCGAATATTCTTATAACATTACGCCCGATTGGAGAGGCTTACAGGAAGCGCTAAAACGCAAATCTAAACTAAATTCTGGAACTTACATTGCTAAGAATGATCAATTAGGAACTCTACCAGTACTAATAGTTAATAGTGACGGAAGTATTGAAAACACGATCAGAATTAACTCTGGTGTTGATTTGCAATATTGCTCTGCGCTAAAGTTTTTTGCTCCTCACAACTCACAAATTCTTTACTATGATGGTCATCTGGCAATCTTAAAAGAAAGCGATCGCCAACTTCGCGTGATTAACGAATCAGACGAAAAATATAACATTCATCCTATGTGGAAAGAGGTTCGGGCGGCGCTTGCGACTATGCCTACAGGTGTATATGTAGGCAATGACCAGCCAGACATATCTTTTCGGACAATGATGATCGGTGAAAAGGGACTAGAAAGTCGGGTCAAAGCGCCAGTTAAATCATCAATGATCTTTCAGTACAAATGTCCACTCTCAGAAATTAACCGAATCGCCATCTTGCCATTAGGCGATCGCTGTGCCGCAAGAATGCTACTTTACAAGATAGAATATGACGGTCCCGCATTTCCCTTTGACCTCACCCGTTCCACTAATCTTGGGGATGTGGCAGACATGGTGGCTAATGACTTTAAGGATATGTGGAATCCTGAATATTTGCATTATAATTCTACAGAAAGAAGAATTTATCATTCCAAATGGTCTGGGCTATCTTTCGCGCATGAGGTTGAGGATTCAGAAGATCCTATTAATGATATGCAGCCTATTTATGACAGAATGAGAACTCGCTATTCGGCGCGTGCCAAGCGTTTCTTGTATACGCTTGATCATTGTGATGAGGTTCTATTTATCCGTACTGGAGTGACTAATCGCGACTATGTAGTAGACCTAATCGATAAACTAACTATTAAGTGCAAAGGTAAGCCTTTTCGAGTGCTATTAATTTCTCAACAAGGTGGTGATGAATTTTCCAACATTTCCCATGTAATCCATTACGATTTACATTTCAGTCCCGACTGGATGTACGACAGTGAAGATTATTGGATGGAATGCACTCAAAAAATGCACGAAATTCTAGAGTCTTTGGGCGTATCTAGCCAAAATTTGTTTTGGTGTCCTCCCAATCCTTAATTGATTAGCTACGCAAAATAATTATCAGTGCGCGGCGAAGCCGCGCACTGATAATTATTTCCTATCTTGGTAAGTAGGTAAGCATAATTAAACCCAAAGCCCAAAAAGCTGTAGCGCACGCTGCGCGTGCGCTACAGCTTTTTGGGTTTTAAGGTTTCTTTTGCCTAGCTACTTATCACAGCGCCAGCTTTAAAAGATGTTTTTGAATTTTGCCCATCGCATTACGCGGAATTTCTGTAACTTCAAAAACTTGCTTAGGGCATTTATAAGAGGCTAAACTAACCTTACAATGCTTGATCAAATCTTCCATCGGCACTCGCCGACCATCCTTAAAAGCGATCGCGGCAACTATTTTTTCACCAAAGTCTTGATCAGGAATACCAATTACCGCCGCTTCTTTGACTGATTCATGGCTTTCTAAGACATTCTCGATTTCTTTTGGATAAACATTAAATCCACCCGTAATAATCAACTCCTTAGCGCGGCTTACTAAATACAATCTGCCTCGATCATTGGGATCTACATAACCCAAGTCACCTGAGCGAAACCAGCCATTTACAAAGGCTTCCGTAGTTTTATCGGGCATTTGCCAATAGCCCTGAAAAACATTTTCTCCACGCATCCACACCTCACCAACTTCACCATTTTTTAGACTCTTTCCATCAGAATCAACAATCTGAATTTCCACCCCTTTTAATGGGAATCCCACACTTTTGGGCTGACGTTGCTCAGCTTCTATGGGATTGGAAGCATTCATGCCTGTCTCCGTCATGCCATAGCGTTCTAATATGCGAAAATTTGTAATGCGCTCAAAATCACTAAACTGGCGATCGCTAAGCGGAGCAGAGCCAGAAATAAATAGGCGCATTTTGCTTAAATCTGGATTAGATTCTAAATCCTGCCAAGAATTAATCAATCTTTGATAAATTGTCGGGACTGCCATAAAAATCGTTATTTGTTCCTTTTCTAAGACTCGCCATGCAGAGTTAGGCTCAAATTTTTCAACCATAATCATCGCTGCTCCTGCGTAGAGACAGCCAAGGACAGCCACATTTAGTCCATGTACGTGAAATAGCGGTAATACATGGAGTAAGCGATCGCTTTCTTGCCACTGCCAAGCTTCATGGAGAGCTTCTATATTTGCAATTAAATTCCGATGCGATATCATCGCCCCCTTGGATTGCCCTGTTGTCCCCGATGTATAGCAAATCATAGCAATATCATCGTTACTAGAGGAGTAAGTCGGAGCAAAGTCTTTCGGGCTTTGTGAAACCAATTCAGTCAAAGTGCCTAAAACATTAAGCTGAAAATCTGAAGTATTTTTTCGATCAGCAAGGATGATTTTTAAATCTGATAAATATTGAATTTCTATTTGAAATTGACTTAGGCGATCGCTAGTAGTAATAAACAAATTGCTAGCCGAATCTGATAAGAAATAAGCTATTTCTGTGCCGCGATAGTCAGGATTGAGGGGAAGACTGATCGCATCGATAGAAAGAATTGCAAAATGTAGGAATAAAAATTCTACGGATTTAGGCATCTGTACAGCAACGCGATCGCCCTTTTTGATGCCGATTTGATTGAGCATTGACGCATAATCTTTAATTTGACGATCAAAGTCTTGATATGTCCAAGTATCCTCGCCAAAGATCATTACAGGCTTATTCGGATATTTTGTAAAATTTTTGGAAAGTAATTGAACTAAGTTCATAGTTTTTAAGGCTATACCAATTTGCTAATCCTGATAATAAATGAAGAGCCGCACATTGCGCGGCTCTTCATTTATTTTTTCGGTTTGGTTACGCTATTAAAATACTCCTTTGCGCGGCTGAAGGCATATTGGAATTTGTCTCCAAGAGTAGGTTCTGGCAATACAGCAACAGTGATTTCCTCATCAGGAAATTCTTTGAGACGATAACCATATTCAAGATTTTCTTGATATTTACGCAAAATCGGATAGAGGCGCACAGCACCTTTGAGCAATTCTTTCTCCTGCTGGAAAATAGCTTGACTGATCTGATTACTGCGTTCCACTGCCATTGAACCCGCAGGAACCCATTCCTTGCCCTTGATGCGGATGTAGATATTGAACTCTGGCAAGCCCTTGTCTTTCATCTCATCATAGCGATTGGCGGCTACCTGATGTTTATTTGGTTCCTTCTTCTTTTTCTTTTGACTAGAAGCCCCAGCAAACCCTTTTACTTTTGTTGAACTCATAAGTTTTTATTTTTCTACTTTTAACTTTTTAAAATAGCTTTTATAGCTGTCGCCAAGTGTACTAGGACAAATCAAAAACCAATAAACGAGTTGCGGCGCAAAGCGCCGCAACTCGTTTATTGGTTTTGTGTCCTAACAAGACTGGCGACAGCTATATATACGTTAACAAAAGTTTACTTTGGGTGATGATCAAAACACAATCAGTCTTTAGACAAAAAATTAGGGGTAAGTAGATAGACGTAATTAAACCCAAAACCCAAAAAGCTTGTAGCGCACGCGCAGCGTGCGCTACAGCTTTTTGGGTTTTAAGGTTTCTTTTGCCCATCTACTTAAAAGCTTTGGCGCAAGCGCAGCGTGCGCCAAAGCTTTTACTTATTTGCTAAAGAAACTGTAAAGCCAAATGAAAAGCTGTGATTGATTTAGCATCGAGGCTGGTATTTTCATTTTGCGATCGCAGTAGATCTTCAATTTCTTCTCTACTGAGCGTGACAACTTCTATCTCTTCATCTTCATCTTGAGCAGGAGGTTGTTCTAACTTTTCAAGATCCTGTGCCAAATAAGTATGGATAATCTCATCCGAATACCCAGGACAAATATAAAAGCCACCTAGATATTTCCATTGACTCGCATTGTAGCCAGTTTCTTCTTCTAGTTCTCTTTTGATAGTTAGATCATGTCCCTCTCCAACTTCTAGAGTTCCCGCAGGAAACTCCAAGAGATAACGTTGGATAGCGAAGCGATATTGCTTGACCAATATAAATTTGCCATCTTTTGTTACAGGGACTGCTAAGCCTGCGCCTGGATGCTTGATGTAAGAGTATTCGCCTATGACCCCGTTGGGTAGCTGAAGGCGATCAACATGGAAGGAAAATTTGCGCCCTTGATAACTAAGGCGGTTTTGCAAAATCTGCGAAGGTGTGGGATCTGCCATAATTATGTAGGAGTAATTATTTAAAGGCTTACTTTTTAATAATGCGGCAAAGCCGTAACATTGAAAAGTAAGTAGCTAGGCGAAAGAAACCTTAAAATCCCAAAAGCTGTGGCGCACGCGCAGCGTGCGCCACAGCTTTTGGGATTCTGGGTTTTCTTTCATCTAGCTATTTAGAATCCTAACTGTCCCATTTCGACTTAAGTAAATCATGGAAAATTTCGCTTTTTACAATCCAGTCAAGATTCTATTTGGTAAAGGACAAATTGCGAATATTGCCGCAGAGATTCCTGCCAAAGCTAAGATTTTGCTCACCTATGGTGGTGGTAGTATTAAGACCAATGGAGTCTATGAGCAGGTTAAAGCTGCTTTAACAGGATTTGAAGTTATAGAATTTGGTGGTATTGAAGCAAATCCGCACCTAGAGACATTACTCAAGGCTGTGGAAATAGTGCGATCGCAGGAAGTCGATTTTCTACTATCGGTTGGCGGCGGTTCAGTTTTAGATGGGACTAAATTCATTGCTGCCGCAGTTCCCTTTGAGGGAGATCCTTGGGACATTCTGGCGAAGCAATCTCCAGTCACCGCCGCAGTTCCCTTTGGCTCTGTTTTGACCTTGCCCGCGACTGGCTCTGAGATGAATACCAACTCTGTGGTGACGAAATGGGAAACCCAAGAGAAACTATTTTTTGCCAGTCCTTTGGTATTTCCGAAGTTCTCAGTTCTTGATCCTGAGACAACCTTCTCTTTGCCGATTCGACAGGTTAGTAATGGCATTGTTGATGCCTATACTCATGTCATGGAGCAGTATCTGACATATCCAGTCAATGCGCCACTACAAGATCGGATGGCGGAGTCAATTCTACAAACTTTGATCGCCGAAGCTCCTAAGACTCTAGCTGATCTTCATGATTATGAATCCAGAGCTAATGTGATGTGGTGTGCGACGATGGCCCTCAATGGATTGATCGGTGTCGGCGTGCCGCAGGATTGGGCAACTCACATGATCGGGCATGAGTTAACCGCTTTGCATGGTATAGATCACGCGCAAACTTTAGCGATTGTGTTACCAAATATGCTGGATGTGAGGCGCGATCGCAAGCATCAAAAATTACTGCAATATGCAGA
>JBBQRB010000181.1:0-6822 GCA_038215315.1 Pseudanabaenales cyanobacterium | reverse complement strand
TCGGGATCTTTACTGGCAAATGTATATATAAATGCAGCTATCGACAGGGAGATATGTATCCCAGTCATAATAAAAGTGCGATTTGGCTTTGATTTTTGTGTATTTTGTTTCCTGGTCTTTGGTATAATATAAACCCCAGATATTTTTTTGAACGTCCCGTTCCGCTAATTTTAAAAAAACTTCTCTGTACCCTTTAAAGCCTCAACAGGCTGTATACCAAAAGAAACCTGAAAACCCAAAAAGCTGTAGCGCACGCGCAACTTGCTTCTTGGCTTTTTACACTTAGCGATAGCTAGATATGAACTTATGAATCTGCTGAGCAACGATGTCAGGACGCTCTAAATGTGGCACATGACCACTGTTATCAATCCAAATTAGCTGATTGCGCGGAATAGTTTCTTGAAATTTTGTAGCGTCTTTTGTGCCAAGAATGCGATCGCGATCGCCCCAAAGAATTAGTGTTTCCTGTTCAAGATACTTGAGCTGTTCCGCAAAAGAGCCATATCCGCCGCTTTTGGTAAATGAGATCAGCGACTCACTCCATCGTGGCATTGATAGGTGCAGAGAAGCGCAGGCTTCAGCATCAGGGGTGACAAAACTAGGATTGGCATAGGCTTTGAGACTGACCTCGCGGCGCACTTTAGAGCTTCTCAAAAAATTGGTAGCCATACGATCTAGGGGGGATATCAAAAATTTACCCATCGTCGTCCCTGCCCGCATTCCTGCGCTGCCAATTAAGACTAATTTCTGAACAACTTCAGGATAGGTAAGGGCAAAGTCGATCGCCGCCGCGCCGCCCATAGAAGCGCCAACTAAAACTATCGGTGTGGCGATCGCAGTTTGCAAAAAATAGTATAAATGTTCCTTGATTGAGTTTGGACTCACTTGCACACCCCTAAGTCTTTCAGTCATGCCAAAGCCAAACAAATCCACAGCCCAAACTTGATAAGTATCTGTAAGCTGTGGCAAAAGACGGCGAAATTCTAATAAAGAACTATCAAAGCCATGCAAAAAGACAATCGGCAGAATCTTTTTTTGAAGATTAGTTACCCCATCATTGACATAGCTAGTCAAAATTAATTCATCGGCAAATGTCGTGGAAACCAGACAAAATTGAATTTTGTCAATCATCTTGATCGAGGTTGGCTCAGTTAATCGCGATCGCCAAGAAGTAACTTCTATCGGTAAATTTGACATTTGCTAGTTAGACTTTTACTAATTAGTTTATAGCTACAGCGCTTTGCGCTGTTATAAAACCCAGAGAAATTTTTGAAAGTGTCGCGAAGCGGCACTTTCAGAAATTTCTCTGTATGCTTTAAAGTCTCAATCAGATGTACAGCACTTTCTTAAAACCCAAGACAGAGTTGCGGCGCTTTGTGCCGCAACTCTCTCTTGGATTTTATAACTTCATTTTGGCAAGGGTTGCTGCGGTAATCGTGGCATAAAAAGGCGTAAATTCCATAAAAAACAGTAGAATTCCGTAGAGACTACCCTTACCACGAAAAATTGCCATAATCGCGATCGCTACAAAAGCGATCAACACTGTATTCACCAATAGCCACCAAAGTAACTTACGTTTAGGCACTTGGTGCTCAGCAGATCCATTCCAGATCACTAGACATTGTAAAAGTCCTAATAAAATACCTGCCGCAACTAACCAAAGGGAATTAGCTGCTAACGAAGGAAGGCGATCAACAATATTACTCTCCGAGAAAGACCCATCAGTATTGATCGTAAAGCCAAATTGAGGAGTATAGGCTAGACTCGTCGCCGCAAAGCCAATCCAAGTCCAAGCAAAACTGCTGACCAAAATCCACCAAGCTGGAGTCTTGAGAAGTCTCCGCAAAACTAGATATTGCATCAATCCCACAAATCCACCTACGGCTAATGCTCCCATCACAATGCCAGTGGTTACAGGACAATTGAGACTGCCCATACCTGTAGTGCATACCCCCATTTTCATCAGGCGATCGCTAACGTAGTAAATTCCTGCAAGGCAAGCGGCAACGCCAAACATATTGCCGATCACTGCACCGACTAATGTTGCCAATACCCAGCGCCACCACAACCCGACCGCCGACCAAGCACGTTGTTTTTGCATGATGACTCTAGATTAACTCTTCTGTCACAATTCTACGCAAAATTTCAGCAACCGTTGTCGCCATTCTTGCATCAATTTCCAAGGCTTCACGCACAGGATCTTTGAGGTTAAGTACTGCTCTTAGAGTCATATTTACTGAACGTAACTTTGGTAAGGGCAAATCATCATGGGACTTGGCAAGGCGATCAACAAACTGGATGCAGGCTGTATAGGTTAGCTCGGTTTGTTTGCGCTGATCGCTATAGCCAAAGCCCATCTTGGAAATTACCACAGGATCGCTAATAAAATACGGTAGCCCTAAAGCCGCGATCGCCACATCCACATACCTAGCTGTATCTTGCCCCATCGCCCTAATTAAACTGATCAAGCTATGCCACTGCACCGCAGGTAAGCGCTGTGCAGGCGGAATATGCCGATGCCATACGACTTGGGCCAGCATTCGCGTTAGGTCATAGGCAGAAATTAAGTTGTCTCCTCGGTGAGACTCTCTTTCACCTGTAATGATCGCTGTACCCGTGGGGCTAGACAAAATTGGCTTCTCAAAAAATGGTTTTTCACCATAGCGACCTCGAAAAGAAAGGCTTTTATTACCAGTAATTTTCTTGAGCCAATTTTCTAATTCAGAAGGGGTAGTGAATTGCTTAAAACCTGCGGCAAGGGCATTGGAGGTCATATTCGTCTCCTCGTCGTAGCTACATATACGCTCAGCTAGTTCTAAAAATGTCCAACTAGAGCTTGGATCATTTGCGCCATTCACCTTGCAGTTAGCAACTGGCTGAATAAAGTCGGCACGATTAGCTTCAGCGATTGTATAAAGAAGCGGAAGTATCTTAGTCGAACTCCAAAATTGGACATTGCTGAGTGGATTCCGTCCCACCCAGCGACATAGCATCTGTCCATTGACCACACTGCCAATGCAAATACAAGCATTTTCAATACTCTTATCTAAAAACTCCAGACCAATGTTTTCAATATTGGGAATTTTCCCGATCGCAGGATAGGGGGAAAACCTTACTCTTACCTGTGTTCCTGCTAGCATAGCTACCTCGCCATAGGAGACCACATTTACGCCATCAGGCAAACTACTGAGGCGATCGCCATAGGCAGGAATATGATTTAGCAAAGGCGATGGGGCAAAGCTGCGATTGGGTAAATTCTTTCTTTTTCCTGCCTTACATCCATTAATTCCGCGATCCAAAAAACCAAGATAATTGTGATCGGCTTGCCCCATGTTTACAAAAATACGCTGGGCATTAGTAAATTTTAAAAATAATCGGTCTCCTTCGCCAAGAATATTTAGTAGATGCCTAACCACCGCAGGGATTTGTAAAAGCTGATCAGTAAGCACTCGTGAGTTAGAGTCTAGGATCGTATCAATGCTCAGGGCATTAGCAAACTGTAAAAAAGCCGCCGCCGACAGCTTGCCGTAAATGCCATCGACTTCTCCGTCGTACAAGCCAAGATTTTTTAGATTGCGTTGGGCTTTTACCAAGTCCCCAAATACGAATTTCACTTCAGATGCTGCCATGAATTCCCAATACCCCAAAAACTGAATATATTAAATCTAGCGATAAACTACGCGATCGCGATGTATCTATCGTCTCTATCTATAAAAATCAGTATTTTAAAAGCTCGCCTGCGGCAAGCTTTTAAAATATAGCTGTCGCCACTTGGATCAGGACAAACCAAAACCCAAGAGAGAGAGGCGGCGCACTGCGCTGCCTCTCTCTTTTGGGTTTCGCCAAAGTCCAATTAAATTTAATACAAACTAATATCCATTAGCTCTTGGTTTTTCTTGGCGATCTTGTAGTTTTAGTTTCAGGTTTTGATTTATTCAAGTCACTTCCTGCTTTACTAGAAGCCCTTGATCTCTTGGGCTTGGATTCAGTCACTGGCGCAGCAGCTAAATCTAAATCTTTTTCTGTAGCGATATTTGTTGACTTTGCTTCTACTTCAGGTGCGATCGCTATAGGTTGAACTACAGTTTCAGGAACGCGACTTTCAGAAGTAATGATTTCAGGATTCTGTGATGTAGCAAACTTCTGTTTTAAGATTGTTACATCAATAATTTTGCCCCCAAATCGTTGAATTTCTCTTATTCGTTGAGAAAGTGAATTGTAAGGGATAGAAACTGTATATGCGTAACCTGTTTGCAATCTGTTCCTATGAGTACCACCTACAAATTCAATCGCAACTTGGCGATCGCTATTAAAATTTAGATCGCAACTAGGGGAAGTAATGTCTAAGCTTATCATTTCAAAATCATCCTAAATGATCGCAACTATGCGATCGCATATCAAAAATAATCTAATCCCAAATCACAAGATGGCTTTGCCATTTTGTAATTTAAAAACCCTAGCTGGGCTTGCAAGCAAATCTCTTACTTCTTTCACTGGGAAAGAAGTATTAAAAAGCAAAAAGCTGTAGCACACGCGCAGCGTGTGCTACGGCTTTTTGCTTTTTGGTTTTATTAAAGATGTATAAATTTCGAGTAATGAAGTGCGGCACTTCATTAAAACTACCAAGAACAGACTGGATTTGGATATAGTCCAAATCCAGTCTGTCAGCAAAAGGTTAGCAAATATCAGCCGTTTTTAAACAGCAGTAATGCTAGCGATTACGCCGCCTTGTTGGTGAATACGTTGATATTCTTGGGAAAGTTGGTCGAGGGGAACAAGATAAACCTTGTTGCTACGACGGAATTTAGGAAAGCTATTGAAAGTCTTAGCGCGATAGCCAGTGACTTCGATGCGATAGACCTTGCTGGTTGGAGTACCAAAAGAACCACGACGAGTCAGAGGTGCATCAGCAGGTGTACGGAATGACGCGCCTTCACCAGTAGAAGGAATCACGGCAGTTGGGGTAGCGCTAATAATTAGGGAATTGAGCTTGGCGCTATTTCCAGCTAAATTACCCTTTAGACTGCTGCTAGCAGAACCACGCACCAATTCAAAAGTGTGTGTGAACTGCATCACGTTAGTGATCGCTTCAGTCTTATAACCGCGAATATAAGGGACAAAGTTTTCGCCGAACGTATTTTGGTACTCATCGCTATCAATGTATGAATCGATGTCAGCTTCAAATCCCTTAGCATTGAGAATATCGCTGTGCTGGCGCACTTCAGCATAATCTACAGGAGGGCGACCAAGCAGATGGCGAAAATTAAGCTCAGTAGTGCGGTAAGGAGCTACGCTGTTAAAAAATTTAGAACGATAAAGTCCAGACTTTGCTACAGCCCTTACAAACTCGCGAACACATAATTCGCCATTCTTAAACTGAGACTCAGATACGGTTAGTCTTTCGCTTTCCATGACATAGGCATTTCCTAGTACTTGGCGATAAACAGCCCGTATTAAAGACTCTAACTCTTCTGAAGATTGTCCCAAAATCCTCTCTTGGGGTGGGGTTTCATCAAACAGGCTGACACCTAAGCGTGAAGCAGATTCCAAAGGCATGACAAAGTATCTCCTGATTTAATAAAGGTATTTTAAAAAAGTGTTTAAAATTTGATGAACTATCCTGAAAATTTAGCTAAGTATTAGCTTAATTTCTAAAAGCTTCAGGTTTTGTCTATCAATTTGTCTAAACGTATAAATTAATACGCTTAACTAATAGTTGATTTTCTTATAAGTCAGGAACCTTAATCGTCAAGATTTATGAATCTTTGTGTCTTATCGCCGTAGTCGGTCTTGTTAGGACACAAAACCAAGAAACGAGTTGCAGCGCGAAGCGCTGCAACTCGTTTCTTGGTTTTGATTTGTCTTACTCCCTTCCCAGTAAAAAAATAGACATTAAAGCCCAATAATTATCGGTGCGGCGCGAAGCGCCGCACCGTCTAATCTTTCGCTGAGAAGGGAGTAGTAGACTTGGCGACAGCTATATCATTAAACAAAAAATGAAGCCTCGCACTGCGAGGCTTCATTTTTTGTTTGAATATTCTTTTAAAAGAAAGATCAATTAACTGCTTTGACCTTTTCAACGATCGCTGTAAAAGCTTGAGGATCAAGAATGGCAATCTGCGACAACATCTTGCGATTGATATCGATATTCGCTTTCTTGAGAAGTCCAGCAAACTTGCTATAGCTCAAACCCTGTTGGCGGGCAGCAGCATTGATCCGAGTGATCCATAAGCTACGGAAATCACGTTTCTTTTTGCGGCGATCTCTGTAGGCATTACGCAGAGCTTTCATGACCTGCTGGTTAGCAGTGCGGAACAGCTTGGAGTGCGATCCGCGAAAGCCCTTGGCTAATTTCAACACTTTATTGCGGCGCTTTCTAGCTACGTTACCGCGTTTTACTCTCGTCATGGCAGTTGGTTACTATCGTAAAAATCGTTTATTTTTGTGTTTTTTAGGGCGCAATAGCACCCTAAAAGTTTTCAGTTAAGCGTAAGGCATCATTGCACTTACTCTGTCGTTATCGGTATCATCGACTATCGCCATTTTACTCAATCTGCTCTTACGAGCAGTAGACTTATGCTCTAGTAGGTGATTGCGACCAGCGTGGCGGCGTGCAAATTTACCGCTACCCGTCACCTTGAATCGCTTAGCAGCAGATTTGCGAGTTTTGAGCTTAGGCACTTTATTTATAGTCCAAATTTTTGACCTTTACGACTGTACCATAAGTCAACTCAATTCGCGGCACTTATTTTTCTCTAAAAGATTGGCGACAGCTATACAGCGCTTTGCGCTGTTGTAAAACCCAAGGAAATTCTTGAAAGT
>JBBQRB010000180.1:0-6899 GCA_038215315.1 Pseudanabaenales cyanobacterium | reverse complement strand
GTACGCGGCACATCACCAACTTCATCACTCATTACCTGCGCGGTGGTTGAGTCATTACTATTTTTATAAAGCCCATCTTCTCCGTTTTGGTAGTCAAAGAAAATGCCACCGACACCGCGAGTTTCACCGCGATGCTTCAGGAAAAAGTAATCATCGCACCATTGCTTGAATACAGGATAGTAATGGGGATTGTGGCGATCGCAAGCTTCTTTGAGCGTGGTGTGTAAGTGCTTCGCATCTTCGCCAAAGCCATAGTAAGGAGTGAGGTCAAGACCGCCACCAAACCACCAGACTTTTCCTGCTTCAAAATAACGATAGTTGAGGTGAACTGTTGGCGCGTAAGGATTTTTAGGATGCAGCACCATCGAAGTACCCGTTGCATAGAACGTTTCGCCTGCAACTTCAGGATGATGGCGCAAAATGGCTGGGGGCAATTGAGAGCCATAGACTTCAGAAAAATTTACGCCGCCCTTATCAAAGTAGTCGCCATCGGTAATTACCCGTGATCTCCCGCCGCCACCTTCAGCACGCTCCCACTGATCCTGTTTAAACTCAGCTTTGCCGTCTAGTTCTGTTAACCCTTGACAAATGCTATCTTGCAAGCCCTGCATGAACTGTTTTACGCGGGTTTTTGAGTCAATTGGAACTTTAGATAAAACTTTACTAGGTGCGACAGGAGCGATAGTCATAATCGGTATTTTTCTACTTACTAATATTTTAAGAATAAGATTTTCTGTAAGCTCTAAAAAGAAAGCCTCTTAGTTTTTAAGAAGGCGCAAAGCGCTGTAGCTGAAATCACAAGCCCTTTAAATACTTTACATTTAGTCTGGAAAACTAGGGGAAATGTAAAGCATTGTGTAGTAATTTATCGCGATCGCAAAGCCAATATCATAGAAATAGCGCTTTACGCCATCTTTATGGAATTACAAAATATGCTGGATTTGCCAGAGCAATTCATAACTTTGCAAACTCCTCGCCTCACTCTTCGCAAAATGGCGATCGCCGATGCAGAAGATATTTTTGCATATGCCAGTGATCCACAGATCGCAACTTACACTTCATGGGCTGTTCATCAGTCAATTGATGATACTTACGAATATTTAAATAATTTTGTCTTCGAGCTATACCAGTCTGGAAAAGGAATGGATTGGGGAATTGTCGAAAAAGTAAGCGGTAAGTTAATTGGAACTTGTGGCTTGTATACGGACTCAATCCATCGACGCGGAACATTAGGATATGCTCTAGCAAGAGACTATTGGGGTAAAGGATTAATGACTGAGGCTGCCAAGGCGGCGATCGCCTTCGGCTTTCATGTGATGCAATTACAACGAATTCAAGCAATCTGCGATGTCGATCATGCTTCTTCAGCAAGGGTCTTAGAGAAGTCAGGAATGCAGTTTGAAGGGATTTTGCATAATTATATTTACGAAAAAGAGCGATCGTGGGATGTGAAAATGTATGCGATTACGAATAGCTGCTTAGCTGATGATTAAACCCCAAAAGCTATAGCGCACGCGCTGTGTGCGCTATAGCTTTTGGGATTTTAAGTTTTTTTGCGTACTTAACTTATTACAGCCTATTGAGGCTTTAAAGGGTACAGAGAAATTTTTGAAAGTGCCGCTTCGCGGCACTTTCAAAAATTTCTCTGGGTTTTACAAAAGCGCAAAGCGCTGTAGGTTAGATATAGTACATAGTTGTTGCGATTTGTCTTTGGCGCTGGCGATCGCATATATCCTTAAGTGTGCAGTCATTTAATACTGCTGCTGCTGCTTTTTGCGAGGCTTCCCATACTTCTCTAATTACCAATATCGAGGTATTGTCTTGCTCGGACTTGCATTTGTCATTAATAAGATCGCATCCCTCGATGCCTTGAATTATTTCGAGCAAACTAATTTCCCAAGGCTCACGGGCAAGAATGTAGCCACCTTTGGAGCCACGTTGACTTTTTACTAAGCCTTGGCGCTTGAGGGTGGCGAGTAGTTGTTCTAAATAGCGATCTGGAATATTTTGTTGCGCCGAAATTTGGCGAATTTGCATCGGTTGATCAATTGCAAAATGCTTAGCTAGCTCTACCATCGCTAAAATTGCATATTCACTTTTTAAAGAAAGTTCCACAACTAGCCGTAATTTTAGTTTTAAGATAATGTTTCATAATACTACGGTATAGCAATGTAAATTATGGATTTGTCAAAATCAGGGTTTTATCCTATAGCGCTTTGCGATTAAACGAACCACAGTAAATTTTTGAAAGGGTTGCTTCGCAACCCTTTCAAAAATTTACTGGTTCGGATTTAAGCGCAAAGCGCTGTAAGTGCTGGCAAAACGGGTAGCCAAATAAATAGCCACATAGAATGTTTTACAGAATATTTTAAATAATTGGAAAACATACAGCATTTTTCCAATAAACGATTACTCATAACCTTAAAGAAATTTCAACAAGTACAGTGAGATTTATGGGCAGTTCTAAAGAGGCGATGACCGTAGCGGCGTTGACGCAGGCAATTATGCTTTTGCTGCGAGACGAAATTGGCAATGTGCGCGTAACAGGCGAAATATCGAGCTTTACCACCGCCGCCTCTGGACATCGTTATTTTACGCTTAAAGATGAGGCATCCCAGATTGACTGCGTGATGTGGGCAAGCCGTAATTTAAATTTTCGTCCTAAAAATGGAATGCAGGTAATTGTCCAAGGGAAATTGGCAGTCTATGCCAATCGCGGGCGTTATCAAATTGATTGCGATCGCATGACTGCCGCAGGACAGGGCGATCTATATTTAGCATTTGCAGCCTTAAAAGAAGAGTTAGCGGAACGGGGATATTTTGACATCGACCGCAAGCGCAATATTCCTGCCTTGCCTCTCAAAATTGGGGTGGTCACATCTCCAACTGGGGCTGTAATTCAAGATATTCTTAGTACTCTCAATCGGCGATCGCCTCAATGTCAAGTTTATTTGGCTCCCACAACTGTGCAAGGTGAGTCCGCATCCATAGAAATTGCGGCGGCAATTAAGGCTTTGCAGAATACTGATGCAGATGTGTTGATTGTGGGACGCGGTGGCGGCTCAATTGAAGACCTGTGGGCCTTCAATACGGGACAGGTTGCCGAGGCAATATTTAACTCGCGGATTCCGATTATTTCTGCGGTCGGGCATGAAACAGATTTTACGATCGCTGATTTTGTGGCAGATTTACGAGCCGCCACGCCAACCGCCGCCGCCGAACTCGTATCGCAATATGATCGCGATACACTTTTGCAGCAAATTAATCTTTGGGAAACCCGTTTCAATCAAGCAGTGCATCGAGAAATGCAAGGCTATCGGCAAAGACTAAGCTCTTTGAGTAATAGTTATGCCTTACAAAATTTTAGCGATCGCCTCCATGATCGCGCTCAGCAATTGGATGAAGCAGAACGGGATATGCAAAAGTCCTTAATCCGTCACCTGCGCCAATCGGCGACCAAATTAGGAAGTATTACGGCTCATTTGCGATCTCTACATCCCTTGTCACCATTACAACGGGGGTTTGCCCTACTAAAATCAGGCGATCGCTTGATCAGTAACCAAGAATCACTCGAAGAATTGCTCAACACATTTGCTAAAGTGGACATCGTACGGCAGTCAGAAATCGCCCAAGTCAGGATTGAGAAAGTAATACCAAAACAATATGACCAAATCTAGTAAATCAGCAGAAGCCTTACCTGAAATGACTTTTGAAGAACAATTGCATCGCCTTGAAGAGATCGTCGAGATTCTAGATGATGGGGAAGCGGCTCTTGATGAAATGTTGAGGCTCTATGAAGAAGGGATGAAGCGATCGCAATTTTGTCGCGATTATTTAGAAAAGGCAGAACAAAAAGTTACTTTGATTCAGAGTCGGGAAGATTTTTGAGCTACGAATCACCGCGCATATTGTGAAAACTTACCACTTCTTGTTTAAGAATTTAATTAAGGCGATCGCTGCTAGAAAAGTCATACAGGCTAATATGGCGATCGCATTTTCAATTAACTTGGATGATATAAATACAATAAATCCTTGATCTTTGATTAAAGCTGCAAAGCTAGACACACAGAAAGGCATTAGATATAGTCGAAATACTTGCCAATAGTTCCATCTATTATTTTTACCAGAAGAGACACTTAAAACAAGTCCCGTGCCAATTATGGCACTTATTCCTAATGAGTTAATCCATATTTTGAGTGAAGGGTCAAAATAAAAAATAACTATTACGATGTACCAAATTAGATAACACCACAAAATCGATTTATCTAACTTGATATCACAAAAATATTTTAGTAATCCCTTCATAATTTCTTTCTGCCCTGTAATTATTGCTGTCGCCAAGTTTACTAGGACACAAAACCAAGAAATGAGTTGCGGCGCGAAGCGCCGCAACTCATTTCTTGGTTTTGTAATATTTCATAATTAGTGGTACGCCGCACCACTAATTATGAAATATTACAAAACCAAACCCTTAAATTTATGTCCATGTGGGACAGAACTTTAAGGGTTTGAGTAATTTATTTTTTACAACTTGCGTTTTCTATTTTCTATCCCAGCAACTTCTCAACTGCTTTAACGACATCCTCTGGTTGCGGAATAGTTAAATTCTCCAATCCACCATTGTAAGGAGTTGGCACGTCAAGAGCCGACAACTTCACAACTGGAGCATCAAGCTCATCAAAGTAATTATCATTGATCGAAGCAATGATTTCAGAGCCAATACTGGCACAGCGCATACCTTCTTCCACGATCACGACTCTGTGTGTTTTCTTCAACGAAGCCGCAATAGTTTCCATATCAAGGGGCTTGAGAGAAATCAGATCGATTACCTCAGGGTCATAGCCCTTATCGACTAAGGTTTCCACCGCTTTCAAAACATGGTAGCGCATTCTCGAATATGTCAAAATTGTGACATCACTACCTTCACGGACAATTTCGGCTTTGTCGAGAGGCAACAAATATTCTTCATCGGGGATGTCTTCCTTGAGGTTATACAGCAATACGTGTTCAAAAAAGATAATTGGATTATCGTTACGAATCGCTGACTTTAGTAAACCCTTCGCGTTGTAAGGAGTCGAACAAGCCACCATTTTAATGCCAGGAACAGCTTGAAAATAGGTCTCTAAGCGTTGAGAATGTTCTGCGCCGAGGTTGCGTCCGACTCCCCCAGGACCACGAATCACAAGGGGAATCTTAAAATTACCGCCAGAAGTATAGCGCAACATCCCTGCATTATTAGAAATTTGATTGAAGGCTAGCAACAGAAAACCCATGTTCATGCCTTCAATGATCGGGCGCAAACCTGTCATTGCCGAGCCGATCGCCATTCCTGTAAAGCTATTTTCAGCGATCGGCGTATCTAAGAGGCGCAAATCTCCATATTTTTTGTAAAGATCCTTGGTTACTTTGTAGGAGCCGCCATAATGCCCTACGTCTTCGCCTAAAACATAAACGGCTGGATCGCGCTCCATCTCCTCATCGATCGCTTCTCGGAGGGCGTTAAAAAAAGTAACCTCTGCCATATTGAGTCTGTGATTTTATCTATTTTGGTAAACAAGCCATGAGGAACCATTATAACTTTTGGGGGGCGCTATAAAACCAATTTTGTTGTTTTTAGCGCCCTATGTTTCGCAAGGGATTTGGGCAATATATTGCGATCGCTCAAACAGGTCTTCTATCCAAAGGGAAGTAACTAAGCGAAATAAAATCCAGAACCCAAAAAGCTGTAGCGCACGCTGCGCGTGCGCTACAGCTTTTTGGGTTTTAGTTCTTAATTAAGCTTACAGCCTATTGAAGCTTTAAAGGGTACAGAGAAATTCTTGAAAGTGCCGCTTCGCGGCACTTTCAAGAATTTCTCTGGGTTTTACAAAAGCGCAAAGCGCTGTATCTACTTATAGCGTTCGTGACTACGAATTTATTCAGCCAGTTGCAAACTGAAATTAGCGATTTAATGACTTAAGTAGGCGGACAAAAGAAATATTAAATTCCAAAAAACTATAACGCACGCTGCGCGTGTGATACAGCTTTTTAGTTTTCTGGTTTTTGACCATAACAAGATCTATATCAGTCTATAGCGTTCTAATAGTTATGGTTAGTTTAAGTTTTGATTTATTTCTAATTAACAAATGGATAAGCTTTAACGATATTTTGATTGATTAAAACATATTTCTTAATTATTAAACCAATGTATTTAAGCATACTTAGACTTTTTCAAATACTATGGGAAACTCCATTCAAATCGAACTTTCGATATTTAGTTTTTCAGAAAGACATAACGCAAGAAAAATATGACAGGTTTCACATTTGACACTGCTCAGCCCTCTCAAGTTAAGGGTTTACAGGGATATACATTAGATCCTATCTTTACTGTTGGCGACAAGATCGGAACCTACGTTCCTCCTGGTATTCTCGACGGTATCGGTGCTTTTGAACTCAACTCCACAACAGTTCGTCTTTATGTCACTCACGAGCTAGCCCCTACAGTTGGTTACAAGTACACATTAAAGAATGGCACTCAACTTCCTGGCGCGAGAATTAGCTACTTTGATGTAGATAAGCGTACATTCCAAATCACCGACTCTGGTTTAGCTTACGACACAGTCGTCAACCGTGCTGGTAAGGTTGTTACAACTCCTACTGATTTAGATTTTTCTGGCTTTAGCCGCTTCTGTTCCGCGGCTTTATTTGAAGCAAACCAATTTGGGAACGGTAGCGGATTAGTTGATCGCATCTTCATGACTGGTGAAGAAACTCTAGGTGGCACTCAATTTGCTCTAGACATCAAAACCAACACCTTGTTTGCAGTACCTTGGCTCGGTCGCGCTGGCTGGGAAAACGTCACCGAAATAAACACGGGTCGCGCCGACAAAGTTGCTTTCCTCATTGGCGATGACAGCAGT
>JBBQRB010000179.1:0-6914 GCA_038215315.1 Pseudanabaenales cyanobacterium | reverse complement strand
GCTAACGGGAATGGGTGATGAAAAGTTGGCAGTGCAAGCAATGAAAATGGGGGCTGCGGATTATCTCAATAAGTCAGATCTTTCAGCATCGGCACTGCGTAATCGAGTATGGCAAGTATACGATCGCCTCATCCTCTCGCGCCAACTTCAACGATCGCAACAGCAACAAATAGTCATTGCCGAAATTGCGCTGCGGATTCGCAAATATTTTAAACTGGACGATATTTTAGATGCGATCGTTGATGAAATCCGTACATTTTTAAATACTGATCGCACATCTATTTATCAGTTTAATCCTGACCTAAGTGGGGCAATCGTCGCCGAGTCGTTAGTTCCGCCTTGGAGTTCTTCTATCGATATTCAAATAAGCGATGAGTGTTTTTCTAAAAACAAGGGTGGTGAATATCGCGAAGGTAGAATTTTTAATGCTCCTGATATCTATGCCGCCAATCTCTCAGAATGCCATCTAAAATTATTGGAGCGGTTTCATATTCGCGCCAGCTTAATCGTCCCAATTCTCATCCCAGATGGCAAAACTACTTATCTATGGGGCTTACTGATTACCTATCAATGCTCCGCCCCAAGACAATGGGAAAAATCGGATATTGAGTTACTGCAACAATTATCAGTACAGTTAGCGATCGCCATTCAACAGGCGGCACTCTATCAGAATTTTGAGCTTGCTAACGCTACTCTAGAAATTCGCGTTGCCGACCGTACCACCGAGCTTTATAAGCGCCAAAATGCACTCCAAGAATCAAATCGTCGTTGGCAATCCCTATTAAACAATGTGAGATTAATTGTGGTGGGCTTAGATAATAAAGGTATTGTGGAATATGTAAATTCCTTCTTTCTAGAAGTTACAGAATATAAATTAGAAGAGGTAATCGGCAAAGAATGGAACTCTAACTTTATCCCCCAAGCCGAACAAGAATCTACCGCACAAGCATTTTCAAATAATTTCTATCCTTACTATCAAAACTCAATTGTCACAAAAACAGGCGAGGAGCTGATGATCGCTTGGAATAATACGATGCTTCAGAATGAATCAGGTAAGCAAATCGGCACAATCAGTATTGGCGAAGATATTACCGAAAAGTTAAAGATAGACAGAGTGAAGAGTGAATTTATTTCCATCGTCAGCCATGAATTACGCACTCCCTTAGCTTCTATTCGAGGCGCACTCGGTCTATTAGCTTCAGGTGTACTAGCAAATAAACCAGACACTAGCAAACAGATGTTAAATATAGCTGCCTTTGACATCGAAAGACTAGCGCGTCTCGTCAATGAGATTCTCAATTTAGAGCGATTAGAGTCGAACCAAAATATACTGGAACGAAAATGGGGAAATACATCCGATCTATGTGAGCAAGCGATTAGCTCGTTACAAGCACTCACTTCCGAAAGCCAGATTCAGCTAGTCTACAATTCTCCCCCTTATCAAATTTTTGCCGATCGCGATCGCCTTGTTCAGACTTTAGTAAATCTGCTCAGCAATGCGATTAAGTTCTCTCCACCCCATACACAAGTATCCCTTGAGGTTGAAGAATCAGCGGATGAGATTATTTTTCATGTACGCGATCGCGGACGCGGCATTCCTGCCAATTATTTAGAGAGTATTTTCGAGCGTTTCAATCAAGTAGATGCCTCAGACTCTCGCCAGAAGGGAGGAACAGGACTAGGCTTAGCAATTTGCCGCACTATCATTCAACAACATGGCGGCAAAATCTGGGTCGAGAGTGAATTGACCAAAGGCTCTATCTTCTCGTTTTCTATTTCCAACCGTTTCTGTTAATCTGCTTCACACAACGTTAATTCTTCATACATCGCCGATTCAAAAATCAAGTAAGTAGGCAAGCATAATTAAACCCAAAATCCAAAAAGCTGAGGCGCACGCGCAGCGTGCGCCTCAGCTTTTTGGGTTTTATTTTTTATTACGCCTACTTAAGTATGTGGGCAAAAGAAAACTTAAACCCAAAAAGCTGTAGCGCACGCTGCGCGTGCGCTACAGCTTTTTGGGTTTAAGTTTTCTTTTGCTATCTAATCGTGAGTGTTGCACTCAAACTTGAATTGGCTTATCTCTCTTTGAATAACTAGAGACTTATCTTTATCAGATAGCTGCGTAGAACGATCGCGCTTGAGCTAGCAACTGATTTTCAGTCATGTGTTGTTCGTTGACGACGATATTACCGACAACGCGCTTAGCGAGTTCTGGATGATGTTGCATGAGTTCAGCCATCAGATAGTCCATTGCACAGCTTGATCCTGTCGAACTACCAAAAATCAAGATCTTTTCAGCGCCATTTAGCGATCGCGCGATCGCTTCATAAAATGGTTTCAATTCGGATTGACGCTGACCATTTGCCTCATCATCGACATTGTGCAAGTGGCGGCGTGAGCCATCTGGATCATAAGGCGTGATTTTCTCTGGAACTGCACCATTTAATTCGGTCTTATAAATGCGCGCTTGGCGATGATCGATTACTACGAGCAAATGCATTCCATCGGCTATCTCGTCCTGCTTAACTACTGCCGAATGTTCAAGGAAGTGGCGAATCTTCATCAGTTCCTTAACATTAGAAGCGTCTTTATGTAGGGGGGGATGAATCGTCAACGTTTGATTGTGGCGCGTATATTTGAGATTGCCATTACGCTCTTCTGTTTCATCAGCAAGGGTGCTGAGCAGCGATCGCAGATCGTGCCATTGCAAATTGTGTGCGATCGGATGCTGAAAGACAGCATTGTAAGTCTTTTGGTGAGTACTCGACAGTTGAATTTCCATTGATTTATCCTTAGTCTGGCAAGACCTGTTATCGTTCTAAGTAGGCAAGCATAATTAAACCCAAAACCCAAAAAGCTGTAGCGCACGCTGCGCGTGCGCTACAGCTTTTTGGATTTTAAGGTTTCTTTTGCCGACATACTTAATTTTGGTTTTGTTTTTTATGACCATTTACTTAAGAATCGAATTGACAACTCAACTCTATCGCTACATTAACCTTGTCAGACCTTAGTAGCATTTTCTGGATGAATTGAATGAATTGATGGATTATGATATAAAACGTAAGAAAGAGAAGGTTAGGCGATCGCGATAAACATCTTGATGTGAACCCCAAAAAGATGAGCCTCACGCAAAGCGTGAGGCTCATCTTTATGGAAATGTAATCTTACAAAAGATTGTGAAGCTTAAGCAGGCATCAATACTGTATCAATGATATGAATAACGCCATTATCAGCAACAACATCGGCAGTTGTAACTGTGGAACTGTTGATCATGACACCTTTAGAGGCATTAATTTTTACATCTGAACCTTCCACGGTTGTAGCTGATGTAAGTTTGACTACATCTGCCGCCATCACCTTGCTAGGGACGACATGGTAGCAGAGGATCTTCTTGAGTTTAGGAATATCCTTAAGTAAAGAGTCCACCGTTCCTGCTGGGAGTTTGGCAAAAGCTGCATCATCGGGAGCGAAAACTGTGAAAGGACCAGCACCATTGAGAGTCTCAACTAGCCCAGCCGCTTTGACTGCCGCAACTAAAGTTGTAAATGAACCAGCATTTACAGCAGTTTCAATAATCTTTGCCATTTGATTTTTACCTAGATTTGTGAACCAGTTAATCAATTTGATTAACTGTTTTTAATATCGCATCCCGATGTTTCAATTAGCGTTTGAGATGGGTTAGATAAAAATATTTGATCACAAATTTATTAAGAATAAGATTTTGATTAAGTATGTGGGCAAAAGAAACCTAAAAACCGAAAAGGCTGTGTCGCACACTTAGCGTGAGACACAGCCTTTTCGGTTTTGGGTTTCTTTTGGGTTTTATTGTGCATACCTATTTAGGACAATTAAACCTTTCAAGGCATATTCTGCTCAAAAGGTTTAATCTGTTTACTTAGTCTGTAAAGCGGTAGTCACGACTGGCGATATCAGACCCCAAAAATGGAGAATACCTTGGTGGCTAAATAACTCCACCAAAATAGCAGATACAAATCCAATCATAGCGAAGCGACCGTTCCAGATTTCTGCTTGAGGTGTGAATCCCCAAAACCAAGCATTGCGATCGACTAGTGGTGAAATTGCAGACTGTGGTGCGTTCATGTTTGTCATAATACTTACTCCAAAATACAAAGAGTTTAATTAGTCTTACGACTTTCTATATGGTCACATATGGATGGTTGAAATCGTGTTGTAGATAGTGTTTGAGTTGTAAGAGATACTCATATACTTACAGCGCCGTCATTATTTTAATCAATTCTGCTGACAAATCTGTCTTTCGATTATGATACTTTTTGAATAGAACCCCTGAGAGCATATAAATGTTTTGAGAATAAAAAGCCTTGCGATGATGTTGAAGTTCGCTTATACGCTGCTTTACCTTAGGTTCAGAGCTGTAATATCCAAAACTCATCGGTGAAGCTATAAAATCTTCTACTTGATAACCATTGTCGATCGCATATTCAATAGTACCCACAGGATCGGAATATGCCGAAATCAGCAGCATGGCACGCGGAAAGTTCATCTCTAAAAGCCTTTTAGTAATACCTGCGCCATCACTACCTCCATGTAATGCTGGCATATAAATGTCAGCATCGATCGCAGGAATATAGGGAGGATTGGCAATCAGATAATCGGCGGGGGCGCTATCAAAGAAATTATTATTATGAACCACGTATCGATGATTAAGCTGATGCAGTTCAATCGCATCCTTGGCAACTTTACAAGCCATGTCATTTAGTTCATAGCCCTTGACCAAGCCATTAAAAGAACTCTTTAATAAGCTATTGATTACTGGACTTCCATCACCTGCTCCAAACTCGACAATCGAAGTATCATCCTGACAGACATTGAAAACCATTCTGTCTAAGCATTGGGAATAAAAATGCGATTCATCAGGGCAGAAAAATATCTTTTGAGGTGCTTGATTAGATGCCGTTTGGTCAAATGGCGCTTGGCTAAATGGCGCTTGGCTAAATGGCAAAACTGGATAGTTTTTAACCGCACTTTTGGAATTTGTTTGAGAAATCGCTTTAGACTTTAATGAGAAGTTATTCATAAAATTTATAGTTAAGTAGGTAGGCAAAAGAAAACTTACAGCAGATTGCGAACAAACCCACCACTAACTTTTTTGTAAAAGCCCCGCGAAGCGGGGCTTTTACAAAAAAGTTGGGTTTGGTTTGATAGGAATTTACTTAGTTTGCGATCCTAAGGAGTTGTCTTAGAATAAGTTAGGTGGACATAATTAAATACCAAAACCAAAAAGCTGTGGCGCACGCGCAGCGTGCGCCATAGCTTTTCGTTGCACAAAGAGCCTCGACAACCTCATATTTAGCCACGAGCCTCAAATTGCCTAAAGAATATCGCGCCACAGGAATTAACCTCAAAGGGATGCCATTGGGTGAAAACGATCGCCTATTGACAATCCTCACCAAAGAGCATGGCTTAATTAGAGCAATAGCCGCAGGTGCAAGAAAACATCGCTCAGCAATGGCGGGGCGATCGGGCTTATTTGTAGTTAATGATTTGCAGATCTCCGTGGGACGCAACATGGATCGGATTAAAAACGCTGAAGTGTTACAATCTTTTGTGGGTTTGGGGAAAACGCTGGCCAAGCTCACTGCCGCGCAATATTTATCTGAAATTGCTCTGATGCAAGCATTATCTGCACAGCCCCAAGAAGAATTATTTTTGATACTAGTCGAGCATCTGAATCGCATTCAGGATGCTGAAAATAAAAATGTTTTGGCGCATTTGAATCATGGAACATATCATTTACTTGCGATCGCAGGATTTGCTCCACAAGTTCATAGCTGTTGTGTTACCCAAAGCCCCGTGATTGCCAAACGCGAAATCCTGAGATGGAAAGTAGGATTTAGTATTGTTGGCGGTGGGGTAATTGACATCGAAAACGGCCCCATTAATGGCGGTAATCCGAACGAAGATCGTCCTCATGTAACCGATGCGATCGGTGGCGAAGCGATGCATAATCGCATTAGTCATTATCTAACTGCGCCTGAACTATTAGCCATGCAAGAACTCGCGCAAACTAATTTGGCAGATAATATTTTAGAAACGCACACAACAGATTGGCTGACAGTTGAAAGATTGTTACGAGCCTATACACAGTATCATTTTGATAGACCAATCCAGTCTTCGGCACTGATTGACAACTGTTTTTTTAATATATGACCCATTTATTCGATCCACCCACACCGAATCTACCAGAGCCACACGATTCTGATCATGCTGATACTCATGGCAAAACTGATACTCATGGCAACAATGGTGAAGTTTTAGAAACTCCTGATATACCAATAGATTCTAAATCTGTTCTTCGCAACCCTAATTTTTTATCACTGTGGAGTGGACAGGTCTTCTCGCAGATCGCGGACAAAATTTTTTTAGTACTCGTGATTGCGATCGTTTCTACACAGTTTCAGAATGAAGGTGAAACGATTAGCGGTTGGGTCTCCGCAGTCATGGTGTCATTTACAATTCCTGCGATTTTATTTGGATCGATCGCTGGTGTCTATGTCGATCGCTGGAATAAAAAAACAGTTTTAGTTAGTTCCAATATTCTGCGCGGAGTATTGGTTCTTAGTATTCCCCTATTGCTCTGGGTAACGAAAAATAGTGTGTTACCTTGGGGTGCGCCGACGGGATTTTGGGGCTTATTGTGCATTACATTTCTCGTCTCTACCTTTACACAGTTTTTCACCCCTGCCGAACAGTCTGCGATCGCACTCGTAGTTGAGAAACCAAAATTATTAGCTGCTAATTCTCTCTACACAACGACAATCATGGCGGCGCTGATTTTGGGCTTTGCCCTTGGCGAACCACTACTCGCCCTATCCGATCATCTTTGGCATAATGTCGGTCAAGAAATCCTTGTTGGTGGCAGTTATTTGCTAGCA
>JBBQRB010000178.1:0-6930 GCA_038215315.1 Pseudanabaenales cyanobacterium | reverse complement strand
CCTCGGCACGTTGTTTAGCAAGATCTGATTGAGCAGCGATCGCCTCGGTACGTTGTTTAGCAAGATCTGATTGAATAGCGATCGCCTCAGCCATAGCCGCACGTTCATGAGGAGTAGGATATCTCTTGCCAAAGCGATCGTACCAATAGACCCACTCACGCTGCCAATCACCATGATCGCCTTGTTCGCATCCAATTCCCAATGCAATTTCTGGTATCCATACCATCTTTCCACCTTCGCGTAACAGGCTAACCGATGGCATCAGTTGATACTTCCCATCAATCAATTTATATACTTCTAAAGATTGATGATTCTTATAGAGCTTACGACCAGTAGTGGAGTTATAAATCACACAGTAAAGAATCCCCAACTCCTCATACTTGGCTAATTTACTGTCATATTCGCCATTATATTTTTTAGAAACAACTTCAAATACGAGGATCGGTTTCTCCTTTTCTTCCCACAATACATAGCTTAACCTTCCGCCTTCACCTACATTCTTAGGCACACCTAGGGCAAGAAAACCATCGGGAACTATGCATTTTGATTTTGCTGGTTCCTCTCGGTTTGCTTCATAATATATACCCATATCCACACCCCAAAACCAATCAGAGCGGCGGGACGCATCTTCGGAAGAATTACCCCAAATCTCGCGCAACAAGTCCAATAACATATTGGGGATGTCATTCTGGAGTTCATTATCCACAGGAGTTTCATCGGAGTCAGGTAAATCTTCCGCAGTTGGTAAAGGGTGAAGGTATTGAGAAGGTACAGTAACCATAGTTTTTTGGTACTTTACATTGTCTTTATTTTGACACAAATTTTTGTTTTTGAGATTTTACAGTAAATAGGTAAGCATAATTAAACCCAAAACCCAAGAAGCTGTAGCGCACGCGCAGCGTGCGCTACAGCTTCTTGGGTTTTAAGGTTTCTAAGGTTATTCGGCTAAAAACTTTACTAAGCACTGGCTTTATTTATTTTAAAATCAAATCAACGCAATCTTGAGACAGAGATTGTTTCAGAGCTTTTTTTCCATAGGGTGGAACCAGTGTGAATTAGTATTAGATTCTTGTTTATCATGCCGAGGTACTTATTATGTCTCAACAGGTTATTTATCGCATCCTTGATGCCAATCTTGATCGCGCCCGTGAAGCATTGCGAACTATTGAGGAATGGGGACGATTTGGTTTGGAAGATGTTGATCTCTGTAACCAATGCAAAGAACTTCGTCAAACCCTTGCTCAGTGGCACAAAGAAGATTTTCGCCGCGCCCGCAATACTCCTGACGATCCAGCGACATCTCTTAGTCATGTAAATGAAGTTAATCGCTCTGATATACGGTCCGTGCTCAGAGCCAATATGGGAAGACTGCAAGAGGCGCTGAGGGTTTTAGAGGAATATGGGAAAATCGTTGATACAAATATGGGGCAAGCCATGAAGCAAATGCGCTATCTGGTTTATACCCTAGAAAGTCAATTACTAGCCCATGAAGTTAGCAGCATTGGCGAAACTCGCCGCGCTAAGTTGCAAGTTGCTAGCCTATATCTAGTGACGATGCCTGTGGATAATATTGTGTCTGTAGTTGAAAAAGCTTTGCAAGGCGGGGTGCAGATTGTCCAATATCGGCAAAAGGAAGGAGAAGATGCAAGTCGCTATGCGATCGCCCAGAAGCTTTGTAATATTTGTCATCAATATGATGCTTTATTTTTGGTAAATGATCGAGTTGATATCGCGATCGCTGTAGGGGCAGATGGTGTTCATGTGGGGCAAACCGACTTACCTGTTGCTGCGGTGCGTCAGATCCTCAGTACAAATGGTGGTGATGCTTCGCAATATATCATCGGGCAATCGACAACAAATCCTCGGGAGCTAGAAATTGCTTTAAATAATCAGGTTGATTATGTCGGTGTAGGGCCAGTTCATGCCACCCCAACCAAGCCTGACAAAGCCGCTTCTGGTCACGAATATGTAAAGTACGCATCTAAAAATTTGCAGATACCTTGGTTTGCGATCGGCGGGCTTGATGAAAATAACTTAGAAGCTGCGATCGCCGCAGGGGCAAGTCGAGTTGCCGTAGTTCGCGCCCTAATGAAAGCAGATCGCCCTGATCTAGTCGCCCAAAAAATGCGAGCAATTCTCTAATCCATTGATAGAAAATGGGGCTTTGACTTCGCTTAGCCAACGATATTAGACAGCTTTAGCTCACGCGCGGCGTGCGCTAAAGCTTTTTTGATGCTTATTTATTTAGAAACCAAGAGACTCAAAATCGTCTAAAAAACCCTCCAAAGTTACAACGCTCGAAGTCGCCATAGTTTCTTTTTTATCAATTTTTAATGTATCCATCTTTCCCAAGACTTGCTCGATTGTCGTTGTATCTTTATCCAAACTATTTTCCGATTCATAATTAGTTAAAACTTGAGAATCATTCTGTTCTCCATCATTAACCAAGGCTAATAATCGATCTAAATCCTGTTTAGGAATTTTTGACTTAATCGCATCAATCTCACTTTTAATAGTTTCAACGCTCTGATCATTAGTGGATTGATCCTCAAAATTAAAATTATCAAACAGGTCATCTTCTGACCTTGAAACAACGGCATCCTCAGTTTGAGAAATCTCAGTAAATAGCGAAGCGTTTGGGGGAACGACTTCTCCGAAACCCTGAGGCGAGTCAATTATAAAGTCATCAAATAATGAATCCTCAGACTCTGTATTTTGAGTATGATCACTAATAATTTGTGGACTTGTTTCAGCGTAGGAAAAATCTTCAAATAACGCCTCTGTGGTATCCCTAGATTCACTTATTTCTTGATTACTAATACTTCTATCTTGATTGTCAATATTAGTTACTTCATTTATTTTCTGCGGACTGGTTGAACTTGGCTCAGCAAAATCATCAAATAACGAATCAGCTGTAATTGAGTCTGAGTTTACGGTTAGCTCTTTAGGTTCATTTTCAGTCAAAGTTGAAGCTGGTTTTTTATTGATTTCTTCAATATTGCGATTTGTTGTGCGTTTTTTTGACTGATCTGATCCTACTTCCAAGATAGGTACACTTGTTGATTTAGAAATAGTCGCTTCCGCAATACTAGCTTGTGCAGTTACATTAGAGTCATGGACTGGTTCAGCTAGATCTAACGTAATTCCTTGATGGTTTTGCTCTTGTTCTTCTTGGTCTAGATTCGGTTCTAAAAATATTTTAGTGACTAAACGAATTTTTGCTTTTTGCCACTGTTGTCCTGGTTGCAGTATGGACAAGTTTGTGATTACTTGATCGCCATGTTCATCTGTTTGACTGGATTCGGCGATCGTGTCTAATAAACTACGCAGATTTGGATTAGCAGCAACTGCGGCAAATAGAAAACTAGGCTTACTAATGACTTGGATTAATTCTGTAAGCGTAGTCAAGCATCGGACAGTACCAATCTGCTCGTCTGTAAATCGCACAATAATATCTTGATATTCTTGTGAGTTTTGCTGGATTTGAGAAAACTTTTGCACTAAGATTACGCCCTTAGAATTCCTTGCCAGATTTACATTTTGAGACTGCTCTATGTTTAATCGCTCATTAAGGTCTAGATCATCTGACTGGGCGGATTTTTGATAGTCACCAAGATTGAACTCATGTTGCCAAGCTAGATAATTGTTGTCTGAGCGGTGAGTCAAAATTTTTACACGCTTAACTTGCTCTACCTGCAAGATCATCATCCCACGATGAATAATGGTCACAACTGCCTTTTGATTGGGGATTTGGGCTGCTCGCAAAGAAATATTTAAACATTCAGCTTCAATTGCTGCTGTGGCGTGAATACCTTTAGATGCTAGTGACCGATTGATTAAAGTCGCGATCGCTTGGGGATCACCACTTTTTGCCAATTCCATAACGCTTTGCTCTGTCATACCCTATTCCCAGTTGGCTAAAAATTTCCCAGTGGCTAGATCAAAGACTAAATAAGTCTTGAGATATACTGCATTTTCATAATTTTCCCATTTAAAGTCGTGATATTTCCTCAGCATTAATCCTTAACAAGTAGCTAGGCGAAATAAAACTCAGAACCCAAAAAGCTACGACGCACGCTGCGCGTGCGCCGCAGCTTTTTGGGTTCTGAGTTTTATCTTGCCTACTCCTTCCCAAGTTGAAAAATGGTAATGTCATTTTTTAATTTGGTATAAAGCCTGTGGCAACAGCTATAAATGTATCCGAATATATCTCAAATTTACGGATTTAGAGACAAATTTTAAAGAGAAAACCCAAGAGGCTCAAAATTTGAGTCTCTTGGGTTTTCTCTTTAAAGCCAAGTTTGATAAAACAATAGGCTAAATGGTTCTTCTCTTTGATTGCAAGAGTACCTAAGCCAATAGTCAAGCCAGTGATAAATTGAAGTTTAGTCTTCGTAAAGACGGCATTCTGCAGCTTCAGGATTGTCGTCGCAATATACCTCTAAGGAGTTTTTCTGTTTTTCTTCCTTTGGATTTGTTGCTTCAGCTTCTAGTTCTTCTAGATGATCCCAAGCTTCAACACATTCCTTAGATCCATCACCGCTAATCTCGCAGGTTTCTCTAGCTTGCTTTAGTTCTTCTTGGATTTTTTCTTTGATGTTACTCATGTATTTTTTCACTATCTGTAATTTAGATACTAGCAGACTGAGTGGGCTTAGCCATCGTGCATCAGAAGTAGGACAATATCATAATTATTTTATGAAAAATTAATGAACGATAGTCATGCACAACTAGCCAAGTCCAAGTATTGACGGCAGCATTCCCATCAACACAATGAAGCCAATCCAAACATTTTGACTAAATGTCTGTTGATATAGCTTGTCAGGAATTTCAACTTGAGTCAGCTTATTACATTGCCATATCCATATTAACGCAGCCACTGAACAAGCTATGTAGTAAGCATAACCAAGTTGAAGCTCCCAACCCAATAGAACCAGACATCCGCAGGCGATTACAAAAAATATTGCGATCGCAAATGTTACATACTTTCCAAAAAATAAAGCACTTGAGTTAACGCCAACTTTTCGATCATCCTCGCGATCGCTCATCGCATATACCGTATCAAAACCCATCGTCCAAGCAACTACCGCAACCCATAGCTCCCAAACATAGCGGTCAAGCCCGCCTGTAACCGCGCTCCAAGGGATTAGTACCGCAAATCCCCAAGCGATCGATAAGACCAACTGCGGAACTGGGAAAAAACGTTTGCAACTCGGATAGATCACAATTACAGGAACAGCCGCAAAGCAAAGACCAAAACTAAGGGGATTGAGATAGGTCGAGAGTAAAAATGCACATAGTCCTGAGACCAATAAAATGCCAATTCCGACTTGAATCGATAGCGATCGCTCAGCCAAGGGGCGACTTTTGGTACGTTCTACTAGTGGATCAATATCTCGATCCCAGAGATCGTTAATCACACAACCTGCGGCGCTAGTTGCCAAGCTGCCAAGAATTACCACGACTAATAGATCTAGGGGCGGAAGTTGTTGTTGTGTTTTAGCGGCGGCGACGGTAGACCATAGGGCAGGCAGCATGAGGATTAAGCGTCCTGCGGGTTTATGCCAGCGCAGTAATCGAATGACTTTCCAGAAGGTCGATTCTTCTTGATTTAAGGGGCTTGAGGTCATAGTGAAGGCTAATCTACTGGTCTAGTTTTAATAATAAAAATGGCTAGTCGTTCAGTTCATTTAAGTACCTTGGCTTAATAAAAACCAAAATCCAAAGAAGCTGATTTGTCCGCGAAGCGGGCAAATCAGCTTCTTTGGGTTTTACATTTAATTGCGCCTGCTTACTTATAGTTTTGTACTTTTTACTATTTTAAGCAAAGTAGCCGATTGCAAAAGTTTTCAGCATTGTTACGCTACATCCATAGTCATTTTTTGGGCGTACAGATTGCGATCTAAAAAGTATAAGGTTTTGCGATGAGATTAATTAAGTCCACCATTCATAATGTTTTAACTGTAGGAATGCTAAGCGCATTTCTAGCATTACCTATTAATGCACAAGGAATGCTAAGGAGTTTGGTTACAGGCTTGACAGATGAGTTAGTTGGCGATGAGACTTGTCAAAATACTGGGGGGGTTTTGGCATATGCCGAGACTAAAGATTACGCGCTCTACATTTGTGCTGATCTAAAAGACAACTCACGTCCTCGTTATTACCGTAGCGTTAACAAGAATGGTACTCCTGGAGTCTCCCTTACGGCGAGAACTTACAACCCCGATCAAGGCAACTATTTTGAGTTTTACAATGGCGACTATGTGTATCTTCTACAAATTCCATCTAAAACTATCCAAAATCCTGTCTTAGTGGTTGAATTTCCTGATGGCTCTGGATATGAACAAAAGATTAGCCGTTTTTTGATGGCTAATTCTTTATTACAGCGTGAATCTAATTCGCCCATGTCCACAATCAATGACAATAAATAATTAGCTGACCTAAAACCCAAAAGAGAGAGGCGGCGCTCTGCGCCGCCTCTCTCTTTTGGGATTTGATTTGTCCTAATACAAGCGGCATCAGATATATCACTTCAACCATTTCAGTCAACGGACTCATTCACCAGAGCCGATTTCCTTCCTTACTGACAACTTGATGTTACGCAGAATTTCCCAAGACCCTCACCCCTAGCCCCTCTCCCATTGAGGGCGAGGGGAACCAGAAAATCAATCTTGCTCCCCTTCTCCCTACGTGGGAGAAGGGGTTGGGGGATGAGGGGGATATTCGCTCTGCGTAAGGTGAGTTACTATTTATTTATTAATACTACGTAGAGCGAAGATCTGCCCTCATCCCCTTCTCCTGCAGGAATTATCCTCTTGTTCCCCTCTCCCTTTGGGAGAGGGGCTAGGGGTGAGGGTCTTAGAGTTTTCTCTATTGCTTAGGCTTTACGCCTAGTTTTTCAAACATCTCGGCATCATCTTGCCAGTCTGG
>JBBQRB010000177.1:0-7019 GCA_038215315.1 Pseudanabaenales cyanobacterium | reverse complement strand
CTTTGATAGATAAGTTATTTGTACCTGACGCTCCAGTTAGCTCTAAATCTTTACGTTGATCTGATACGATCGCCATTACCTAAACCTCCGTAAGAATCAGAAAGCTCATACACGCACTATATCAAAAGTAGAGATGCGGCGCGAAACGCCGCATCTCTACTTTTGTCATAAGCGATCGCAACTGAGCAAACCTCTAGGATCAAATTGCTGTTGAATCTTAACCATCAGATCCCGTGCATTGCCCCGATAGCCCCAGACATTTTCGAGATTGCTAGAATCTTTCCCTAAAGTTGTATTACCAAACTTTAAAGCTTGCGGTGCTTCGAGGATTGATAGGAAGCCACCGCAAGATTCGGCAATGCTTCTAATCTTGGAGATTTGTAAAGCGATCGCCTCTAGATCCTGCACATCCTCCACACGCAAAACGCCTAAACCGCTACCAGTATGTATTTGCAGATAATAAGATTGTTGATCAAAAATTTGTTCGCATTCCTTCAGAAATGACACACTAGTTGATGGAAGTACACCCAATTTACAGACGACAGAATCATTCTGATTAGATTGCACTGAGTTACGAAGCTCATCTTTCCAGATTAGAGTTTCTAATAACCTACAAAATTCTTGCGTCTCATCTAAAACCTGCACTTCTAAATTTAATTCCTTAGCAATTTTTGCTACGCGATCGCATTGCTCTAGCACACTGAGTTTCAAACCAGAAAATTGGAGGACTAAGCCAATGCATTGACCTAAACCTAGACTGCGAATAGCCGAAGCGGATAGTAAATCGTAAACCATTGGGGTCATTACGGAGGTACTAATTTGTTGCTGGGCGATCGCGATCGCTTCAGCTTGTCCTGTAATCACGATGATTTGCGTAAATTCAGGCAAAGGATACAACCGAAACGTGATCTTCGAGGCGATACCTAATGTGCCGTAGGAGCCAGTTAACAACTTCATTAGATCGTAGCCAGCCACATTCTTGACCACACGCCCCCCTGCCTTGACCACCTCGCCATCGGCACGCACAAATTCAATACCCAAGCACATATCGCGAACACTGTTGTAGCGATGCCGCCAAGAGCCAGCGCTACCTGTCGCCAACACGCCGCCCATTGTGCTATTAGTGCTATAGGGAGGGTCAATGGCTAGAAATTGTCCCTGCATTGCCAAAACTGACTGTAAATCTTGGTACTTTGTACCAGCCTCAACTGTGACCGTGAGATCGCCAACACAATGTTCAATTACTTGATTTAATTTCGCTGTGCTAATTACCACATCAGCTCGACTAACCAAGCCGCCCCAGTCTAGCTTAGTGGCATTACCACAGGGCATTATTCGCAAGCGATGCTCATGGGCGATGGTGACAAACTCAGACAACTCCGCGATCGCCTTGGGAAATAGCATACAGGATGGTTGCAAACTGTCAGGTGCGAGGCTCTGCACAATGCGTTGGCGCAGGGTCTCATCAAGTTGATCAAATACACATATTCGATCAGTACCAAATCGTTCAGCAAATAGTGAAATTAATTGGTTGTCTGTCAGTCTCACAAAGTTAATGTTCCTAAAATCCAATCAAATTTTTAAAAAGCTGGCAAAGCCAGCTTTTTAAAAATTTTCTTTTTCTGTTGTCATTTAAAATCCTAGCGTAAGAAGAGAATGGCAGCACGTTGCGCTGCCATTCTCTTCTTACATTGGGGTAATCATTAAAATAGTCGTTTTGAACCATCGGGGCGAATAGTTCCCCAATTAGTTTTGGCTTGAGCAAGCTGCTCATCAGAGATTTTAGCGCCCTTTAAATCTGCGCCGCATAGGTTTGTGCCATTCAAGTTAGCTTGGTTTAAATAAGCTCCCTTTAAATTAGCCCCACTCAAATTAGCTCCGCTCAAATCAGCTTTACTCATATAGGCTGATTGTAAATTTGCTTCGCGCAGATCTGCCAAAATCATCGAAGCGCTACCTAAATCAGACTTAATAAGAATAGCCCGTTGCATCTTGGCTTCACGCAGATTAGCGCTATTTAGCTTTGCCTGCGATAGGTTCGCCCCCTGAAAACTGGCTCCCGTCAGATCACTGTTACAAAAATCTGCCTCGACTAACTTAGAACGACTCATCACGATTCCTGTGAGCGTAGCACTACCAAAAGCAGCCTTAGAATAATCTTGATTCGCAAAATTACGCTTACCCTGACTGTATTCAACAATCACTCTCCGCCCCCCCTTCAGTTCACTGGTGTTGTTAATGCGAGTGCTGGAACGGCTGTATCCGCTTCCTGTGGTCAACATTCCGCTATCGCTAGAGCCTTGTCCGCCATACTTTTGGGACTGGATACGCGAGTTTGGTGGCGCAGTATTACTAGAAGCAGAACTACTGCTACTAGACCTTGATGGACTCGTATACGGTGCTGGTGATGGATTGGCAACTGTTGCCGATGATGAATTATTTGCTTTTGGTGGTTCTACTGCGATTCCGCCAGATTCTAGGGCTTTTAAAGCTTCTTCGGCAGAACGATATCTCTGCGATACGGACTGTTGTAGAAGTTTCTCAAAAACAATTTTCAGGCGATCGCCAAGCGTCACCTGAGATTTCCAGTTAATTTCACCCGTGTAAGGATCATGGGGCAGATCCTTGGGCGATCGCCCTGTCATCAAGTAAAGACAAGTCATCGCTGTTGCGTACAGATCGCTAGAATAAACGGGACGCATTGCCATCTGCTCTGGCGGCGCAAAGCCAGGAGTACCGATCGCAAAGTTTGTCAGTAAGCCACTAGGATCTTCATCGGCAGATGGCTTATTAACTTGACTAGAAACTGCCCCGAAGTCAATTAGCACTAGCTGACCATCTTGCTTGCGCCGCATGATATTTGCAGGCTTAATGTCGCGATGAATCACCCCATTTTCATGCATAAATCCAAGTGCTGGGAATATCTCGACAAGGATTTTGCGAATATCAATTTCACTAAAAGCTCCCCGCCGCTCAAATTCCTGCTTTAAAGTCTCACCATCAACAAATTCTTGCACCAGATAAAAGTTGTTGTCTTCCTCAAAATAGTCTAGCAAGCGCGGTATTTGAGGGTGGCTACCAATTTTGCCAAGGGTAAAAGCTTCTCTCTCAAACAGTTCCCTAGCCATTTTCAGGACGCTAGGCGACTGGGTGTTAGGACGTAGTTGCTTGACGACGCAAGACGGAAAACCAGGCAAGCCTTCGTCGGCTGCTAGAAAAGTTGCTCCAAAACCACCTTTCCCCAAAGGTTTACTGGCACGATATCGATTTCGCAGCTTCAAATTTGAACCACAGCTTGCACAATTAGTCGCAAATGGTTCATTATTTGGATTAGCACAGTTTGGATTGACGCAATAACTCACGGTTGATTGGAAGCCCAAGTAATGGTGGATCAAATCAAATCGAATTTTTAAATTTGGAACGGAATAGCCATAGCAATCAAGTATACGAGGTTGACAAGGCGATTGAACTTAACTTAAAAATCTATGGCAATTAAATATCAAGCCTAATTGCTGAATTTAATATCTAATTTAGTTTAGTCTAAAAATCGTCACTATCTGGCAAATCAGAGTTGGAATAGGCTGGTGGACGATTTGAAGGTCTGCGTCTGCGTCCCGATGGTGCCGACTCTCTGGGCGTTTCACCAGTTCTGGGCGTTTCACCAGTATTTATGTCGCCAGATTCATTACTGGAATTTCTGGGGCGATCGCCATTTTGACCGTCACTGCTAGGGCGCGGGCGGCGCTTCGGACTGACTGGACGAATATCGCTTTCGTCAATATCAATCACAGAGTCATTGCTGTTGCTAGATTTGGGACGGCGTGAACGGCGACTGTCAGTGGTGTCGCCACGCAGTTCGCTTGCTTGCTCGCTGCTAGGGATCGATCCACGCATTCTGCGAGAGGGGTCGCGATCGCGGCGAGGGGCAATTTCACGGGTAGGATCAATTTCAACACGATAGTCCGAACCAATCGGATCTTCATCATCAACTAGAGGGCTAGATGGCGCTCTTCGAGCTTGATTTGCTAAAGCTTGACGCAATACTAAAGACTCAACCGCAAACCAGCCAGCAAAACCAACAACTAGAACCTGCGCTAGTTGGGTTGTGATTTCCATCCGAAAGTTAAAGGCTAGCAAAATGATGCCATAAACTAAAGCGATCGCTGAAAAAAAGATGTCATGGTCGCGAGCCAATTCAGGGCGAAAATTGCGGACAAAATATAAGCCCACGCCTCCTAGAGCGGCAACGATTGCCAAAAGAATCATTAGCGGGTTGCCACCGATGTTGATCATGGTTCTATATTTTTCCTAAACTAGTTTAAACTGTTAATTTAAAGGCGATTTGCTTAGATCGACTCTAGGTTAACTTAATTGTTCTCATATTAGCATTCGCGATAAATATCAACACTTTCAATAAACCAATTTTGGGATTTGCAGTCTCTTTGAAACTGAAAATCCCAAAATTGGCTTCATCATCAGAATTGCTGAAAACGAGCTTTACTCCCTTCCCAGTGAAAGATTAGCGGCGCGAAGCTCCGCACCGCTAATTCTTAGGGTTTAATATTTATTCTTATACTGGGAAGGGAGTAACTATTCACTTGACATTGGATATTGTTGTATAATGACAAAGTTGTCAAAAATTTTTCGACTCTTAAGTTGGAAAATTATCATAGTTAGTAACGAATAAAATCATGGCAGTACCCAAGAAACGCACATCTAAATCTAAGCGAGATAGTCGTAAGGCTGTATGGAAGCGTAAGGCAGCAGTTCAAGCGCAAAAAGCTATTTCATTAGGTAAGTCAATTCTCACAGGCAGAAATGATGGTTTTGTCTACCCGATGGCTGAAGAAGCTGAAGAAGAATAATCAGGCGCAGTTAATAAATGGCGACGCGAAACGCCGCCATTTATTAATTGAGCTACAGTAAACCAAAAAAGCTGAGGCGCACGCTGCGCGTGCGCCTCAGCTTTTTTGGTTTTGGTTTTTATTACGTCTATTTAATTAGCTCATATTGGTAGCTACTAAGCTCCAGATCTGCCAACCCATTCCTAGTCCCACAAGACAAGGAGCAGTGATCATCGCGATCGCTTCCATAAGCTTTCTATTTCTTCTAAGTAAATTGTCGCCAACAAAAGCAATTAGCGTAATTCCAATCCAAGCGATGATTGCCAAGACTGTAAGGTAAAATTTCACACTTGCTAAGAAAATTAATCCGCCGACAATCAGGAAGCCACTAATGAGATAGCCCCACTTGATTAGGGCAAAGTCGGCAAAAGCAGTAATAGTGGGCAGCAGCCCAACAATCACAAAGCCCGCGATCGCGAGGCTTTTTTTATCGGGAATTGTTAGTAATACAGAGAGAAAATAGCCCATACAGGTATAGCTCCCTAAAATCAGCAACAACCACAGCCATAAAAGACTTTGTCTTTTAGTTGAGCCATCTGAATGTCTCTCACCAAAATGCAGCGATCTAAGTTTCGGAAGTCCGACCTTTGGAAGCTTAACTCTAGAAAAAAGCTTTATTTCAGAGCCTGCATATCTAACAGAGTCAGGAGTGTCTGAAGTCTGATCAGATTGAGTATTTTCAGAAACATCTGGATCGTCAGCCATAATTTCTACTCTTCCTAGATTTTTCTTTCAAATTTTATAGCTGTTGTTACTTTATCCCAAAACCCAGTAATGGTTTTTAACTAAAAAAGAGGCAAGGCGGTTTCCAGAAAACAAAATACCTATTTTGTAGCGCGGGCATCCTGCCTGCGTCATCACAATGCAAGCGGGACGCTTGCGCTACATGGGGATATTCTTTTCGAGAAATCACCCAACGCCCCTTTTTTAGTTAAAGCCCAAAAGAGAGAAGCGGTGCGGAGCACCGCTTCTCTCTTTTGGGCTTTATGTCTTAACAAGACTAGAGACAGCCTATTAAGTTGAAAAGTATTACAGCGCTTTGCGCTCTAGATTGCAGGTTCTGAAGCCACAATCATAGAGCCAACCCCACTATTAGTGAAAATCTCTAGCAAGAGTGAGTGTGGTACACGACCATCGACAATATGCGCTGCTTTAACGCCTTGGGCAAGCGATCGCACACAGCATTGAACTTTGGGAATCATGCCGCCACTAACCACATTTTCATTCATAAGCTCCCTCGCCTTTTGAATAGTCAAGCTGCGGTAAAGCGTGCTGGGATCTTTATAATCATGGAGAATACCTGCAATGTCGGTAAGCAAAATCAGCTTCTCCGCTCCCAGAGCCGCCGCAAGTTCGCCAGCGACTGTATCAGCATTGATGTTATAGGATTGTCCAGTTTCATCGGTCGCCACACTAGAGACCACAGGAATATGCCCAGCCTCTAGTAAAGTCGAGAGCAGTCCGATATTAATACCACTGACTTCACCCACAAACCCGATCTGCTCATTTGCTTGAGGACGGGCGCGGATCAAGTTGCCATCTTTGCCGCACAGACCAACACCAGAGCCACCCGCTAAGTTAATCATTTCTACAATTTGCTTATTGACGCGACCGACCAGTACCATCTCTACCACCTCCATCGTGGCAGCATCGGTGACACGCAAACCATTGATAAACTGCGGTTCAATATTTAGCTTAGTGAGCCATGTATTAATTTCGGGCCCACCGCCATGAACAAGCACAGGACGCAGTCCCATAAAAGACATCGTGACAACATCTCGGATCACGTCTTGACGCAGGCTTTCCTCTTTCATTGCCGCACCGCCATATTTAACGACAATGGTTCGCCCTGAAAATAGCTGCATATATGGCAAAGCTTCACTCAAAACCTGAACGCGATCGCTGTCTGTTAGCATTTAAAGCCTCGACTCATCTTAAAATATTTAAATAACCTTACAACTTCAGTTACCTCATTACATAAGGTCAAAAAGTTCCTTGTCATCATTAAGTAACTTTTAAGCTAATTATATGAAGCCACGTCAGCCTATCTTCATAAATGGCTCAAATATTTAAGAACTCTTGTTCGTTAGGATCGCAAATTAAATAAAACCCAAA
>JBBQRB010000176.1:0-7063 GCA_038215315.1 Pseudanabaenales cyanobacterium | reverse complement strand
TAAAAGCCCATCTAAGGAGAGCTTTCAAAAAGACGATTTTTTATAGTGAAAATTGTTGACGGCTTTATTGTTTTGTGAAAAAAGGGTTTAAATTTGTTACGCTAGAAAGCCAGAACTAAGTTTAAATTCTAAAGTAATCATGACTGTTAAATACGGCGAACAAGCGATCGCAGAAGCCACCCTGACCACTTTCCCAAATCCTAGAGTTGGGCGCGACTACAGCGTGCAAATTACTCTTCCTGAATACACCTGCAAATGCCCATTTTCAGGCTACCCAGACTTTGCCACGATCTACATTACCTATACCCCAAATCAAGTATTGGTCGAGCTAAAGGCAATTAAGCTTTACATTAATAGCTATCGCGATCGCTCTATATCCCACGAAGAAGCAGTCAATCAAATCCTTGATGATTTTGTCAAAGCAGGTGATCCACTGCGAATTAACGTCAAAGGGGATTACAGTCCCCGTGGTAATGTGCATACAGTTGTAGAGGTAAACTACGTTAAACCTCAAGAAACAATTTAGAAAACTACCCATCACCTAATTCTTAGTGCAGTTGACTTATGAAAATCCGTAAGAAATACCAGTACTCATCTGGTGGAGAAATTAACTTAACACCATTGTTAGACGTGGTTTTCTCAATTCTTGCCTTTTTTATATTGGTTTCCTCTGCACTGACCGTACCCAGTAGTATCGGTGTTGATCTACCAATCAGAAGCGAGAGTAAAAGTGGTAGTAACCCAGATCTAAATGCAATCAGCTCTGAAGATATTTTTATAATTACTTTAGATACGTCTGGACAAATGCTATCAGAAGGAAAAGTAACCGAGCCTGAGAAGTTGGAACAGGATATTCGGAACTTTTTAGAAAAGTCTTCTAGAGGTGTAGTTGTCCTCAATGCTGAAAATACGAGTGTCTCCTATCAGATGGTTATCAACCGTCTTGCAGAACTGAGGGCTATTGCAGGAAATCGCGTGGCGATCGCCACTTCTCGTTCTTAACTCATCGGTCAAGTGGATAATTCTATGGCAAACCCTGTGCATAAATCCCTGTCGAACTTATCTCTACGTCAGTTTACTGACAGAGCAGGAAAGTTAGTCATCCAACATCCCTTCTGGGTGTTAGTAATTGGCTCCCTTGGTATTCATGGTCTATTTGTGTTATTTACACCAAGCCCTCTCAAAAAAACTGAGCCACTCAGAGAAATAACCTTTTCTAAACTCCCCCTTGTCCAACTACCCGCTAAGACTCTAACGCCCAACCTCACGCCAGATAAATCTCTACTGGACAATCTATTCGTCAAGTCTTCAGAACCTAGACTAAATTCACCCCTTGATTCATTACCACAGCCTCTAGACTTATCCAATCTTGACCAATTAGAAAATCTGCCCCCAATTTCTACAAGTCTTCCTTTTGGTATTCCTCCTTTACTGAGTACTCCTAATTTCATTGATCCTCCTCAATTTGTTAAGCCTCAATTACGACTTTCCATCCCGCAAAATCCTCTTTCTAACCTAGCGATCGCATCACGGATTGATAATAGTAATTTGAGTAATAACTCTAGTAGCAATCTCCGCTCTGAGTTTCAAGGTGGAGGTATTAGAAATGAAAATAATCAGATTAGTCCAGCCCCAAGAGTTAGCCAAAGACCCGCCGTCCCCCCCCCACAGAAAGTCTCCGTAAATAGACTAAAACTTCCATTCTCTACATCACCAAAACTATCTGTTAATCCTAAAGTAACGACACCAAAGCCGCCTCAAGAGCCAATTAGTACACAGCCAGAGCCACCTGCTACCACTACCAATACTGATGGTATTAGTTCAGGTGTAGGAGAAAACATCCTTGCACTGGTGGCAACTGACAAACGCATCAAAAACTTAATTGATAGAAATCTTCTAGTGACTACACAGATAGCTCCACCAGAAGCACTAATTGCTAATCCTGAACAGAATAGAGAAAAAGGAGTGGAATGGATTCCACCTAAAATAACTAACTTAAAGGGCAAGAAAGGCACTATCGTATGCTATTGGATTGTAGCTCCAAATGGAGAAATCCAGTTAGCTGGCTATACAAGTGGCGATCGCGAATTAGCTGATGCAGATAGAGAAATGGTAGACATTGTTTTAGAAACAGTCAAACAATATAGGTTTCAGCCAATTGAAAATCCTCAAACTGGCATTTATCGATTTGTGACTGCTAAGTATGTGTTTCCCTATCCATATTAAGAATCTAAAATAGATTAGCGGTGCGGAGCGCCGCTAATCTATTTTGGGTTTTAGCGAAGATCGCTATCAAATCTATCTTGCGAGAGCATTAAAAAACTGCTGCAAGCTTTCTAAAAAAGAGCCTGATTTCTGTCCTGTCTTTTGGCGAAATAGCCGCTCAATGTCCTCACTTGATGGACGCTGCGCTACCTCAGCTAGTTGCTGCATTCCTGCGGATTCTGTCTGTTGCCAGATTTGCCATGCCTGCGGATAGCACCGCCATAAAGCACCTAGCTCCAAGGGCTTTATGTAGTAAGCGGTCTCAAAGGTACTTAAAAAGCGATCGCGCATCTGCCGTGCCGCCAGTCCTAAACCGACTTCGCTATTTTCAAGTCTGGGATTGAGCATCACGAAGGGGCGATCGCCTGCTAGTTGCACTAATTTTTCGACCTGCTCAACCTCAATCGATGTTGGCTCAATCAATAAAAAGGCTTGATCTTCTTCCCGCACGGCTTTACGACCTTCATTTACGCCACGCACCGAGATATCGAGATCCGCCCATTCCCGTTTCGCCAGAGCCGCTGCACCTGCATCGGCAAAAATAGCCTGCCAAGCTTTACCGTAGCGTTGGTTGAAACTTACGGCAAATTCATAGGAGATTGGACTGATCTTTAGCTCAGGAAATCTGAGATCGGCAATAACGCGATTTGAGCCATTGGCGATCGCCAAATGTACCGATGCGATCGCCTGCTCGATTGCGTCTTCTAAATTATCAGGCAGCGAGATTGGTTCAATTACTTGATTCATTTCTTAAAGTCCATAGTCGGCTAATACCAATATGTATAGCTGTCAACACTTATATCAGAACAAATCAAAACCCAAAATAGGGCGGCAGCGCGGAGCGCCGTCACCCTATTTTGGGCTTTATAGCAACTTTCGATCAAAAGAACCACAGTAAAATCTTTGAAAGGGTTGCTTCGCAACCCTTTCAAAGATTTTACTGGTTCGGGTTTGAGTGCAAAGCGCTGTATGTCCTGACCAGACTAGCGACAGCTATACCTTCAGCATAGCTAAAAATCAACCCAACTTCTTTTCGTGCTGACCGCGTAATTGCCCACAAGCAGCATCCGCCTCTAAGCCTCTGGTGCGCCGCACACTCACCGCAATTTTATAATCTTCTAAAACCCGCACAAAGGTTTGAATTGCTCTCTCGCTAGGGCGTTTATAGTCAGCGTCATCAACATGGTTATAAGGAATTAGGTTGACATGACTTTGGAACCCGCGAATCAGTTGGGCAAGCTCTTCCGCTTGCTGAGGGGAGTCATTCACGCCCGATAGCAGCGTATATTCAAAACTAATTCTGCGTCCTGTAATATCCACATACTCGCGGCAGTCGTTCATCAGGGCCGCTAATGGATAGCGATCGGCAGAGGGAATTACTTGAGCGCGTACTTCTTGGGTCGGAGCGTGCAGACTAACCGCAAGGGTTACTTGCAAATGCTCTTCAGCCAACCTTGGAATTTGATTAGGAATGCCGACAGTAGAAACGGTGATATTGCGCTGTCCGATGCCGATATCTTTATTGATCACGGCGATCGCACCAACTAGATTTTCGTAATTGAGCAATGGCTCACCCATGCCCATAAATACAATATGGCTGACGCGCTGCTGCATTACTTCCTGCACCGTCAGGACTTGATCGATAATTTCATGCTTTGCCAAGTTGCGCCGAAAACCACCCTTGCCAGTCGCACAAAAGTCACAAGCCATCGGACAGCCCACTTGAGTCGAAACGCAAACAGTCAGACGCTTACTAGTAGGAATACCCACGGTTTCGACAATTTCGCCATCAGCAAGTTTTAATAAAAATTTCTCAGTGCCATCACGGGTTTGCTTGTGCAGATAAATCTGCGATCGACCAATTTCCATCGTCGGACTCAAGGCAAACTCTTCGCGCCATGCCTTCGGGAATACCGTAATGTCCCCTAAATTCCTCGCGCCTTTGTTGTAAAGATAATCATGAAGTTGTTTACCACGATAGCTTGGCTGCCCTTGCGACACCACCCATTCGGTGAGTTCAGCTTGCGATCGCCCCAATAGTGGTAGGACTTTGTTGTCGGTAGAATTTGGCAAGGTATTAACAGTCATAGCGGCGTAGCAAATGGGGCGAACATATTTGATTTTACCCAGATCTTAGCCGAAAGCTGAAAATGATTACGGCAATTTAGAATTTGAGGAGTTTGAGCTTAACGCGCCTACCGAAAATAGAACAATTACACCTTCAATGTCAACCCCAAAAGCTGTGGCGCACGCGCAGCGTGCGCCACAGCTTTTGGGGTTTTGTTATTGTTGTGGGATATGATAACTTTTGATATTCATCCTTTACCAAAAGCCATTATGTTGAGTTCAACTAGGGAACTGCTAGAAACTGCACGCCGTAATGCCTATGCGATCGGAGCCTTCAATGTCTATAACTTAGAAGGTGTAAAAGCGGTGGTAAATGCTGCCGAAATCAGCCGTAGTCCGGCGATGCTGCAATTACATCCTAGCGCTCTCAAGTATGGCAAACTCCCCTTGGTCAGAATGTGTATTGAAGCAGCAAAGTCTGCAAATGTACCAATATCTATTCATCTCGATCATAGTACTTCTGCTAGTGATATTCGCCTTGCTCTTGATGCGGGTGTGCGATCGATTATGGCGGACGGTTCACCGATGTCCTACGGCGACAACTTGAAATTCACAAGAGATATGACCGCGCTTTCCCATCAATTCCATGCTGTAGTAGAAGCAGAAATTGGGAGAATTAGTGGAACTGAAGATGGTTTGACGATCGCCGAGAAAGAGGCGAAGATGACCGATCCGATCCAAGCTTTGGAATTTGTGCAACAAACTAAAGTCGATGCGATCGCGGTGACTATTGGCAATGTTCATGGAGAATACAAAAGTCCACCCCGTCTTGATTTTGCACGATTAGAAAAAATCCGAAGTCTTGTTGATATTCCCTTGGTTTTACATGGTGCTTCAGGATTGCCTGCGGCGATGATTGCTCACTCGATTGAGTTAGGAGTTTGCAAATTTAATGTCAATACAGAAGTTCGTCAAGCTTATATGCAAGCACTAAAAATAGAAATCTGTGGTGATAGTCCCAAGGATTTGTTGGAGATTGCAGGAGAGGCGATCGCGGCTATGCAAGAAGTCATTATCGAGAAGTTAATTCTTTTTGGTTCTGTTGGCAAAGCCCATCTCCATGAAACACCTTATGCAGAAATGTTGGCAAATCAAGCCCACGCTGCTTAATACCAAATCGCTGAATCTCTGATTTTACTGCGTCAAAAATTCTTGAAAGAAATCGGCTCTAATCACAGCGACAATTGGGCGATCGCGTTGATAAATTAGTTGAGATGTTGATGATTTCTGGAAAATATTGCTGTGATTCTTCAATTTTCCAGATCATAATTTTTCAGCCTGTCTGTGCTTAATATCATAATTATAAGTAGGCAGGCATAATTAAACCCAACAAGCTGTAGCGCACGCGCAGCGTGCGCTACAGCTTGTTGGGTTTTAAGGTTTCTTTTGCCTAGTTACTTAAATTGGGCGGCAATTTGGGCGATCGTATTATCGGCGTATTAAAATTTATGCCAGAATTGAAAGAAGTCGTACTGTTACTTTTATGGGCGATCGCTTTGTCTATTAACCTAAGTGCTGAAATGAGACGAGTAGAGGTTTTAGAGGTTTTGACAACCCATAGAGAAAAACTACTGACTTTGGGAATTTCTTCTTTGGAGTTGTTTGGATCAGTTGCTAGGGACGAGGCTCGTCCTGATAGTGATGTAGATCTGTTAGTGGAATTTGCAATTGAGGCGACTTTATTCGATTTGTTTCGTGTGCGTCATTACTTAGAAGATGTTCTGCATTGTAAAGTGGATTTAGGAACTAAGGCTGCCTTACGTCAACATCTTCGTGAGCCTGTGTTGCGGGAGTTGATTCGTGCCATATAGGGATTGGGAAAAGCGTATAGAAGATATTTTGGCTGCGATCTCAGATATTCAAGATTGGACGCAAGATAAAACGCGGCAGGATCTAGAAAGTGATGTGAAGTTAGCAAGGGCAGTTTTATATTGTTTTGTGATTATTGGCGAGGCATCTGCAAATATTCCTGAGGATATCCAAGATAAATATGGTGAGATTCCTTGGCGGCTAATGTCTGATATGCGTAATGTGATGGCTCACGAGTATTTTCAAATTGATTTTCAAATTGTCTGGAGTACGATTCAAAAAGGGTTGCCAGTGATTGTGCCTATACTTCAGAGTTTGCTAGAAAATGAAAGATGCAACTAAATTATTTGGCGATCGCTAAAGTTTTACATCTAGCGATCGCCTCGGTTAAAAGCTAACCGATGTTGGTAGTATCAATGTCAACTGGCTGTTTGCAATAATCTCGCTCCTCAACCTGCGGCGCTATGCTATCGGGTGTGGGTGGTGATGGGGGAAGGTTTACGAGGGAGGGTTAGACCCATAGTTAGCAAATGGGATAGGACAAAGCCGCTAACTTTAGCGAGGGGAGACAAGCGCTGCCAAGGAATTTCTAGCTCTAGGTGTAGTCCTTGCTCGTTTGCTGAGATATCTAATTGAGTATCGTTGATTTCTTTGTTATCCTTGTTAGTATTCATGTCCTTTAGCTCCTTTTTTAGTTGTGTGTTTTTTGGGTTGAACCTATTAAAATAGATGTGGAAAGGGTGCTTGAGGATAATCAGCAACTTTGAAAAAAACTTTTTAGATCTTGAAAGTTCTTGTTTGGCAAGACTTTTGGGCGATCGCGTTGATAAATTAGTTGAGGTGTTGCCCCAGATGCGTTGAT
>JBBQRB010000175.1:0-7158 GCA_038215315.1 Pseudanabaenales cyanobacterium | reverse complement strand
GCGGCACTTTCAAAAATTTCTCTGGGTTCTACGAAGGCGCAAAGTGCTTAAAGCCAATTTCCGACTAGCACGAAGGGAGCCCAGTAAAAAGGGTGAGTAAATTTGGGGTTTTTCAAAAGACTGATCTGTGATTTTCGTAAGGCATCAGCTTTGGTGGCTCCGAGCGTCGATAGTTCTTGATAAAAATCTTCCATAAGAGTTGCTGTCGCACTATCTTCGACTGACCATAAACTTGCGATCGTACTCCTTGCACCCGATCGCACAGCTATTCCTGCCAGCCCTAAAGCGGCTCGATTATCACCTTTAGCAGTTTTACAGGCGCTAAGTACCAATAATTCAATGGGAGTTCTACTATCTTGATCCTTAGTTTGTAGCAATTCTCCTAATTGTTTGACTCCAAGACGATTATTCCAAGTCAAAATAAATGTTTTTTCAGCATTAGAGCTAAATTCTCCGTGAGTTGCTAAATGCACGACTCTAAAAGGGGCGTTACTAATTTGCTTCTGAATAGATTCGCTAATAAATGTTTCATTTAGTAATGGTGTTTGAGTGGATACGATCGCAGAAATTTTTTGGATCTCTCTTTCGACATTGGGCAATGCATTAAAATTTTGTGTTTCTTTGCTCAAACCACCAATGAATACTTCTAGTTGCTGGGGTTTAAGTGGGCGAGTATCGAGAAGTTGCAGGCTAGGGGCGATCGCTAGATTATATTTCTCCATCAAGTAATGTTTGCCATCGTAGAGAACTGACATGGGGAGATTCCGCAGGGAACCATCAAGAACGAACGCTAAAGTTTTAATCTTCTTAGCTTGTAGTGCAGCTTCTAGCTCTTTACCAATGAGCATATTGTAGACTTTTTCTGAGGCTGTTTGAATATCAGACTCAAGGGATGTTCGCCGCAGCGATCGCCGCAATTCGTTAAAGAGATTTTCTAATTCTTTTTGAGAAATTTTTGTGGTATGTTGCACTAGAGAACGATCTGGCAGAGAAATAATAACTTCTAGACTGTCAGGTAAAACGATAGGATAGATAACAGCTGCTTGGGGATCGATTTCATCAACTTGTGTAGCCCGACCGATCAAGCAGGATTCCTTAAAGAAGTTATCCAATTCAGCAAGTTGGAGAGATTCGATAACTTTACGAGCGGCGATGAGATTTTCTTGACTGACTTGTTTGCCATTTTCAGGAGTCAGTAGTAGCGCTACAAGTTGGCGATAGACAGGTTCGACACTATCGCGGAAGGAAAATTGGATGTCTGCATTACTAGATACGAGATCGCCTCGAATTGAAGCTAGGGTATTGACAGCTCCATTGTAGGCGGCGATCGCCTTAAGATTTTTGCCTTGTGATTTGAGTAATCTTCCCAGTTGCCACTGCCAACGATAGGCAATGTCAGAAGCGTTACTAGTTTGGGCAAGGAACAGCGCTTTTTCAGTCATCTCTTGCGATTCTGGAATTTGTTGAGATTGTTCGTAGAGTTCGCCGAGATAGCCGATCGCATAGGACTCGGCTCTAGGATCGCCCATCTCTTTTGCTTGTTGGGCAGCATTAGCAAGTAGTTGAGCAGCAGTTTGGCGATCGCTAAATGCTGAATTTAATCTCATCAAACTTTGAACAAAGTTCACCCTTGCATATACTGAAGCGCGACTAGGCGGGAGATTTTGGAGCTGGGATTGGATCGATGTTACTAACTTCTTGGCTGAATCGATCTGCTGTAAATCAATCTCAAGTCGCAATTGGTTTAGTTCAGCTTTGACTTTATAGAGAGGATTAGTCGCAAATTTCACCGCTTGTTGATAATAGGCGATCGCATCTCCCATCTTTTGCTGACGATAGTTACTATCTCCCGAACTAGCGGCTTGCTGTTGGCTAGAGGCGATATTGCCCAAACTGAGCAGGGTTTCGGCAATAATGGGAGCATCGTTAATTTGTTGAGCGATCGCAAGGCTTTCTTGCATTATCGCTGTTGCTTCTGCAAAGTCACCACTTAGGCGCAGTGTATCGCCGAGGTTGAGCAAACTAGCTGCTTTCAAGGCAGAGTTAGGAAGTTGTTGAAGCTCTGATTGCACTTGTCTGAGCATATCTTTGGCTTTAGGATATAGCCCTAGCGATCGCATGGCTTGACTTTGATTTATTTTGCTGCGAATTACGCCGTCTTTGTCCTGTATCTGTTGGTAAGTTACTTCGGCTTTTTGCCAAGTTATCAAAGCTTCTTGCGCTTTGCCCTGAGCGAGTTGGATATTACCCTGAATGTTTAAAGCCTGTGCTAGTAACTTGGTTTGTTGGGGATTAGATTCCAAAATTTCTAAACTGAGCAAAATCAATTTTCCAGCTTCTTGCCAATGACCGAGTTGTTGGTGTGCTAAGGCGAGATTTTGAGAAACAACGGCTTGATTGAGGCGATCGCCTTGTTTTGCATAAATATCGGCGGTTCCTTGCCAGACTGCGATCGCGCTAGCATATTGCCCTGATTGATAATACTGTCTACCTGTCTGCACAAGAGTTATCGGATCCAAAGATTGAGCAACGGTCTGGCTCCCCCTCTCCTGCGGGAGAGGGGGCTGGGGGGTGAGGGCTTCAGACTTATGAGCAATGCTGGGTTGAGCATTCCATCCTAAAAGTAGGGCAAGTATAGCGGTACAAGTTCCAAGGCATAAATAGCCTAAAAACTTACTGTTTTTAGGATTTAGCGCCAAAATGGACTTCCATAAAAATATGAATTTTTTGTAATTCATTTAGATTATCATTTTGCACAAGCAAGCTGAGGTATAGCAGGGCTGAGAGGTTGAGAAGTTGCCATTAATCGCAATCTGCCGCGACTGTCTCTAGCGATCGCATTGGCTTCAACAATTGTTTTTGGAACATCTTTCACAGACTCAGATTTTAACTCAGAATTAGCCGCGATAGAAGTACTTGGTACAAGTTCAGCTAATTCCACAAGTGGTCGGTTAATAGAAAGTTCATCATTAGGACTTTTGGGTAAACCACCTTTTCCTGAAATCATAAATCTATTATCACGACCAGATAATTTTCCACCAACGGCACAGCTTTGATTAATTTCTTGGGACGAGTCTGCAAGATTGACGGGTAGAGAGCTTAGCCCACGACTGGGATCAACTGATGGAGTAGTCACAATTACGTTTCCCTGTAAACCAAACGCAGAGCTAGCAGTTATATCGCTAAATCTCGTTAGCTGAGAACGAAACTCTAGTCCATAAATACCATTAGTGGTGATGTTAATATTGCCACCATTGCCAGTAAAAGCATTAGCAAAAATATTGCTATCCTCTTCTTTCACACCAACAATAAAACCAGCATTAATATTGATATTACCGCCGTTGCCACCTGACTGAGCTGTACCTGCGGTGGTACTAATCTGATTACCATAGCGCATGAGTAGTATAGATGGAATATTTAAGTTGATATTACCGCCATTCGAGCTGGCTGTTGCTGAAGTAATGGAAGAACCATTGAGAAGTGAAAGGTAATTTGCAGAGATGCTAATGTTCCCTCCTATACCTGAGCCGAGACTGTCAACTGCAATTGTCGCTCCATCTTTAAGGGTGACATACTGCGAATCGATTGTAATATTGCCGCCATCGCCTTTAGAGCCTTTGGTCGTATTGGCAAATAGACCCGTACCAGCATTAAAGAGAATGGAAGTTTCTGCCTTAAGATCGATGTTGCCAGCTTTACCATCACTACTAGTTTGAGCGATAATCTGGCTATTATCTTTAAAAGTAATGCTCTGTCCTGCAACAACACTGATATTTCCAGCATTACCAATGCTACTAGTATTACTTAGGACTTGACTATTGTTCTGGAAGGTAATCAAGTTGGGGCTGATGATCGAAATATTACCAGCAGGGTCGATTCCTTGAGTCGTACTCAAAATCAGTGTATTGTCAAAGGTAAGATCTTTCGCTCCACTAATCTTGACATCTCCCGATCGCCCATTTTGTCCAGAGCCAAAAATTGTGTTAATGAAAGTATTTGGATCATTAATATCGTAGGCCCGCTCAGGGAAATTTACGGTCTTACTGGTAATCACTTGCAGACTGGCGATCGCTAAATCTCCCAATCCATTAATATTTACGGTTCCTGCCTGTCCAAAAGCCGATGAGGTAAACAGAGCAAGATTACTGATTTGATCTTTTGCGGTTAAGGTAACTTCACCGCCATTACCACTTTGATAACCCAACTTGGAAATGGAAAAAGATAATATGTAACTAGTTAAGGCACTCGTAATATTCCCATTAGGAGTAGAGATAGAAACATCTCCTCCATTTTGAGAACTAGCAGATGGAGCAAACGAGTATGCAGACAAGGTTGAATTGCTTAGCTTAATATTTCCAGAGTCAGAGTGTATATATATTCTTCCTCCATTTTGGGTGTTTGTTGAGGGGGAGAATGAGTAAGAATATAATGTCAAGTCATTTAAAGTTATATCCCCTAGAGAGGAAACTAAAGAAATAGCTCCACCATTGCCAGAACGCTCTAATTTCGAGGATGAATATGATGCAGTAGACGAGTTTAATGGCGCATTAATTAGCGAAATATTGCCACTATTTGAGGCTAAAGAAATCGATCCGCCATCACCAGAAGAACGCGATCCTGAGTAAGTACCAGTGTCTAAATAAGTACGAGTATCTCTAGTGAAACTTCTGATATCCTTAATTGTGATATCACCAGAATAGGTGGCAAAAGATACATCTCCGCCATTACCAGAAGAACCTTCTTCTAGAGACACAGAAGGAGATTTCCAATTTGGACGTGTTAGCGCAATATTGCCTGAATATGAAGATAAAGAAACTTCGCCTGCATTCCCAGCATTCCCAAAGTAAGCAAATGAGGATGAGTCAAAATACATATCATCTAAAATGATATTTCCTGAGTAAGTAGAGAATGAGATCTTACCGCCATTATTTGTATTACCAGAAATGACTGCGTAAGAACCCGTATACAAATCAGAACTAAATGTAATATCACCAGAGTAAGAAGAGATAAAAACAGATCCTCCATTCCCTGCATTACCTATAGTTGGCTCCGAATAAGCATTAATTTCAGAATTTATCGAAATATCGCCTCGTCCATAGACGCGAATATCTCCTGCATTAGCCCCTACAACACTCGTAAAAGTATTAATCTGTTGAGTTGAAATTTTGCCCTGTAAGTCGTTGGGAGTGAATTGGTTAGTTAGTAATACTAATCCACTCGGTTGACTTATGCGAATATCTCCATTGATTGTGATGTCGGCTCTGGTAGGTGGGTTTGTATAGATGGGGATAGGAGTTACAGTTCCTAAAACCAATGGACTGGTCGGCAATCCACCTAACTGCGCCCAATCTACTCCCGATCGCACATCCAAAGTAGCCTGAGCGCTGCCATTAATTACGACTGGAATTTTGACTGGTACGATGTCTTGAACTGAGCCATTACTATTTTTAATTGCTTGATAGTCTGTCAAATAGACTGTGGCAAGATCTGCATAAGTTTTAGCGACATTAAATAGGTTTGTATTGTTGGGATTAATCGTCGTGTTAACAGTTCCCGTTCCATTGATTGTCACATTGCCAAGAGTAACACTTCCTCCAGCTAAAATATGTAGCGATGCACCAGTATAATTACCCAGAGACACATTACCGATCGCGAGAATTACAGGAGCATTAGGACTATTTAAATTACCGACATTTCCATTTAAATTCTCGATCTTTAAGTTCCCGCTAGTATAGAAACGAGCATCGCCGATTATAGGATTTTGCGATCGCAACACTATATCCCCACCTGACCAAAAACCACTATTGGGATTATTTAAAGCAAAAATATCAACTGATTGATTTCCTTGCACCAGAAGATCTCGACTAGCAACTGCAAAAAAAGGATTGCTAGCCGTATCGCGAATTGTTAATTGATCTTGTGCTTGCAAAACTAGATCCTGCCCTGCCTGCAATTGTCCCTGCAAGTCCAATTTGTCAGCATTTAGAACTAAATCCTGTCCCGCAGCTAGATTAGCGCGATTGGCGATCGTTGCTCCCACATTGCTTGCACCATATTGCAATCCAGTTGTAATACTCGTAGTCAACAAAGGCGGAGCTTGGGGATTGGTGGCATTAAACTCACTGCGATCGCTAAACTTGAAACTACTTGCTGTACTAGCTGTAAAAGATCCCCCGATCTCTAAACTTGCATCTGCGCCAAATGTGATGCCATTAGGATTGAGCAGAAATAAATTTGTATTTCCATTAGCTTTAATCATGCCATCAATATTCGATACGGAGTTCCCCGTCACCCGCGTCAAAATATTTTGCACGTTCGGAGCGTTATTAAAGTAAGCCGTATTGTTTGTAGGAACTGAGAAATCCTGAAAACTGTGATAGAGATTAACGCCTCTAGTCGTGCCGCCATTAATTGTATTTGTCAATCCATTTGTCGTCACCGTAGAGTTTACGGGCAGAGTTTGGTCTGGAATGATCTGAGCTGTAACGGGCAATATGGCAGAGAAATAGCTTAAGACAACTGCACCAGAAGTACAGACATAGCAAGAAGCGAGTTTCATAACTTAAATTTCTCTTAGTAACTCATGTTACTTGGAACATATGGATTACCAAGAACTAAAGTTCTTGGCTCAAAGAATATCGTCAGTTTTAACTGACTAACTCACCTTACGCAGAGCGAAGATAGCCCACTCATCCCCCAACTCCTTCTCCCACGTGGGGAGAAGGGGAGCAAGATTAATTTTCTGGTTCCCCTCGCCCTCAATGGGAGAGGGGCTAGGGGTGAGGGGCTTGGGAAATTCTGCGTAACATCAATTACTAATCGATTCTAACTTGTTTCAACGGATTTAGGCTTTCAGCCCGCAATTTATTGCAAGATTTCACGTAAAGTCAGTTTATTAAGTGGGCAAGCATAATTAAACCCAAAACCCAAAAAGCTGTAGGACACGCGCAGCGTGCGCTACAGCTTTTTGGGTTTTAAGGTTTCTTTTGCCTAGTTACTTATAGCAAACACGAAGCGTTTGCTATATCTGGTTCTTTATCATAAATTTTGCATATCAAGTTTTAAAAATCGATCCACGGCTTGATACATCCAATAGAGTGGCATTTTGGGATCGGCATTGGTTTTCTGAAAACCTAGAGCTTTGGCTAGTTCTGCATA
>JBBQRB010000174.1:0-7217 GCA_038215315.1 Pseudanabaenales cyanobacterium | reverse complement strand
CAACACATAACCCATATTGTTTTGTATGTTTTTTTTTTTTCCTGTTTTTGTTTATATACCCAACCTCTTTTTTAACACGCGCCCATACGCGCCAATTTTAAACACTTCTCTGGCTTATATAACCAATAACTGATACATATCATTCAATCGATACCATTGAGATTTATGATTGATAATGATAAATCTCATTTTTCACATACTCAATGTTAAGGCAGATCTAAAACCCAGAAGATAGTTACGGCGCAAAGCACTGTAACTATCTTCTGGGTTTTATGGTTTAACTTACTTGACTATCGTTATTCAGTTAGCTACATATCCGCAAGCATAGGAAAACTTTATGGGAATCGCAGTGGGCTTAGTCGAAGTGTTGGGGCATCCTCCCGCACTATCAGTCGCTGACACAATGGTTAAGGCTGCCAATGTAACTTTTGTTGGCTATGAAAAAGTCAGCGGTGCAAGACTGACTATCATTGTGCGCGGGCCAGTTGGCGATGTCAAAAAAGCAGTTGCTGCTGGTATCGAAGCTGCTAAGCAGATTGAAGTATTAAGTGCTAAAGACAAAGTTTTATTTCTATCAGCTACGATCATTCCTCGTCCACATCCTAATGTCGAAGCGATTACGAAGACAATGCGCTTTAGCGATACCCTTGAAAGATTTCGCTAAACTATTTCGTTAAGGCAACCCAGAGCCAAGGTAAATGGCAACTAAACAAGGCAACTAGATAATGAAAATATTGGTTTTACATGGGCCAAACCTAAATATGCTGGGTTTACGTGAGCCAGAGGTCTACGGCAAGGATACATTAGAGCAAATTAACGATCGCCTAATTCAAGATGCCAAAGAATTAGGAGCAGAATTAATATTTCTGCAATCTAATTATGAGGGCGCATTGATTGATGCGATTCATGCTGCTTTTCAGGTACAGCAAGGAATTTTGCTCAATCCTGGTGGGCTAACCCATACGAGTGTGGCGCTTAGAGATGCGATCGCCTCTGTCAGTATTCCCACCGTAGAGGTGCATCTCAGTAATATCCACAAGCGCGAAGAGTTCCGCCAACATTCATTTATTGCTCCCGTAGCGATCGGACAGATCAGCGGTTTTGGCGCTGAGAGCTATCGGCTAGGTTTAAAAGCGCTAGTTGTTCATTTACAGCGCAAAGCGCTTCCTTAAAATCTCTTGATAAGTAGTTAAGCGAAATAAAACCTTAAAACCCAAAAAGCTGTGGCGCACGCTGCGCGTGCGCCACAGCTTTTTGGGTTCTGGGTTTTATTTTGCCTAGCTACTTATTACACAAAACCTCGATACAGCAGATTGAGAACAAACCCACCACTAAATTTTTTGTAAAAGCCCCGCGAAGCGGGGCTTTTACAAAAAATTTGGGTTTGGTTTGTTCTCAATCTGCTGCATCTAATTATTTTAGGAATACTATGTCGGAAGCATCGCATTATTGGATTATTAACGCTCGGATTCCCAATTGTTTTATAGATATTTCACTCCGTGAACGCGAAACCTTACTTGCCCCGACATTACAACGCGATCGCCTATTTGCTTGTCATTTAGAAATCAATAATGGTCGCATAGCCCAAATTATCGCTAATTCTCAAGATTCTCTAGTCCAAATTCCCACAGAAAGTTTAGCGATCGTAGACGCAAAGCAGGGAATGATCATCCCATGCTTTGTCGATTTACATACCCATCTTGATAAAGGTCACATTTGGGAACGCAGTCCTAATTTAGATGGAACCTTTGAAGGCGCTCTCAAGGGTATTGATAAAGACTGTACTGAAGATGGGAATTGGCACTACGAAGATCTTTACCGCCGCATGGAGTTTGGACTGAAATGTAGCTATGCTCATGGGACAAAGGCAATTCGCACCCATTTAGATTGTCCTCCCCATCAGTCTGAGACCACCTTGCAAGTGTTTAGTGAGTTACGCGAGCAATGGAAAGACAAGATTACTTTACAAGCCGTATCTTTAGTTTCGCTTTCCTATTTTGATACTCCTGATGGTGAGAAATTTGCGGATGCGATCGCCAATGTAGGCGGGATTATGGGCGGCATTGCTCACATGGCTCCAGAGTTTGAGAAGTATTTATCTTCTATTTTTAGATTAGCCACAGAACGAAATCTTTGCTTGGACTTCCATACTGACGAAACCGATGATCCACAGTCTCAGACTTTGCGGCGAGTGGCTGCCGCAGCACTTGAGCATGACTTTAAGGCGCAGATAGTCTGCGGTCACTGTTGTAGCTTAGCGACCCAAGATCAAGAAACGGCTGAGACAGCGATCGCCCTAATTAAAGAAGCGAACATCGGTATCGTCACCTTACCAATGTGTAATCTCTATTTAATGGATCGTATTGTCGATCGCACACCTCGCTGGCGTGGAGTCACTCTTGCCAAAGAGTTAGATGCCAACTCAGTCAAGGTAGCGATATCTAGCGACAACTGCCGTGATCCTTTCCACGGATTTGGCGATCACGATATGTTACAAGTCTTCAGTATGGGTACGAAGATTTTGCACCTAGATACGCCTTACGATAACTGGATTGAGTCAGTAACTTCTCGCCCAGCAAGCTTAATGGGTTTAAGCGATTTTGATGAAAATATGGGCAAAATTGAGATTGGACAAGCAGCAGATTTAGTTTTGTTTAAAGCGCGGAGCTATAGCGAGTTACTATCTCGTCCCCAAAGCGATCGCCTTGTCTTTAGAGATGGCATCGCGATTGATCGCAACTTACCAGACTATTCTGAACTTGATGATCTGATATTTGGCACAGCACCCTGCAATAAGTAAAACCTAAAAAGCTATGGCGAACGCGCAGCGTTCGCCATAGCTTTTTGGGTTTAGATATACTTTTTTGATTAGACTTTGCCCGTATACTTCAACACCACTACAGACAGAGGCGGTGCAGTTACATCGATAGAGTAGGGCTTGCCATGCGTGCCGAAGTCGTCGGCATACTTGCCACCCAGATTACCAATACCACTACCGCCATAAATCGGTGCATCACTATTGAGAACCTCTTTATAGAATCCCTTTTCAGGAACACCAACCCGATAGTTGTGATGCACAACAGGCGTAAAGTTGCAGACAACTAAAACAAACTCTCCATCAATACCTTTTCGCAAGAAAGAAATCACCGAGTTCTGCGTGTCATTACATTCAATCCATTCAAAACCATCTTGCGTAAAGTCTTGAGTATAGAGTTCAGGCAGCGATCGCAATAGCTTGTTGAGGTCAGTAATATATTTCTGAAGATTCTTATGATTAGGATATTGCAACAGATGCCATTCTAAATCGCCCCAAACATTCCATTCCGCCCATTGACCAATCTCCAAGCCCATAAACATGGTTTTCTTGCCTGGGTGAGTGAACATATATCCATAGAGACAGCGCAGGTTCGCGAACTTTTGCCACTCATCGCCTGGCATCTTACCGATCATCGGACTCTTGCCATGCACCACTTCATCATGGGAAAGGGCAAGCATAAAGTTCTCACTAAAGGCATACCAAATACTGAAGGTAAGATAGTTGTTATTATGTCCGCGAAAATATGGATCTAGTTTGAAATAGTCGATCATATCGTGCATCCAGCCCATATTCCATTTCAGGTTAAAGCCTAAGCCTCCCGAATAAGCGGGCCATGTCACCATCGGCCAAGACGTTGACTCTTCAGCGATCGAGAGCGCCCCAGGGTAATAGGTAAACAGAATGCTGTGTAGGTGACGAAATAACTCGATCGCTTCGAGGCTCTCTCGACCTCCATATTCATTGGCGAGCCATGTTCCCGTGGGACGGTTGTAATCGCGATAGATCATCGAAGCGACGGCATCAACCCGAATGCCGTCAATATGATACTTATCAAACCAAAAGAGCGCATTAGCAATTAGGAAGTTCTTGACTTCATTGCGCTTGTAATTAAAGATTTTGGTTCCCCATTCCTTATGCTCACCAATCCTGACATCGGCTGGCTCATATAAAAAGGTTCCATCAAAAAAAGATAAGCCATGACCATCTTTAGGAAAGTGGGCAGGAACCCAATCGACAATAACACCTATGTCATTTAGGTGACATTGATCAATGAAATACATCAAGTCCTGAGGTGTTCCATAGCGAGAAGTCGCCGCATAGTAGCCCGTCACTTGATAGCCCCAAGATCCATCGAAGGGATGTTCTGCAACAGGCATCATTTCAATGTGGGTATAGCCCATCTCTTTAACATAAGGAATTAAGTCCTCAGCGAGTTCGCGATAGGTGAGAAATCTTGCGCCTGGTTTGAGGTCGGCAGCCAATACAGTCTGGTAGCCATCAGCAGGAGGATTGATACTTGAAGCGTGCATCCATGAGCCAAGGTGAACTTCATAGACAGAGATAGGCTTTTTAAGCGGATCTTCGCTACGACGCTTTTCTAACCAAGTTTGGTCATTCCACTGATAAGTACTAAGGTCGGTGACAATTGAGGCGGTTTTGGGACGAACTTCTTGAAAATAGCCATAGGGATCAGATTTTTCGTAGATATGCCCTTCGGGACTCTTGATCTCATATTTATAGGCAGTGCCAGTCACTAGTTCAGGAATAAACAAGTCCCAAATCCCAGTATTACCTTTACGCATCTGGTGCTTACGTCCATCCCAACTATTGAAGTCGCCAATGACCGATACATTACGCGCATTGGGAGCCCAAACGGCAAAGTATACGCCCCTCACTCCATCAATTTCGGTGAGGTGAGCGCCCATCTTTTCATAAATCTGGTAATGCGTACCTTCACCAAATAGATAACTATCAAACTCGGTTAGTAAAGGCGACTTGAAACAGTAGGGATCATGGATTAGGCGATCGCTATCTCCAGATTTAACTTTGAGCTGGTAGCTAAAAAGATGCGGCGATTCGGTAACGATACATTCAAAAAAGTGGGGATGGTGTACTGCATACATCGGATATTCTTTGTGCTGATCAGGCGTAACTACTGATACAGACTGTGCGTTGGGTAGATATGCTCTCACCACCCATACCAACTTGCCATCTTGCTCAATTTCATGGGGACCAAGGACTGTAAAAGGGTCGTGGTGTTGATTCCGCACAATGCGATCAATTTGCTCGGTGGGTAGGGTTGGGGTCATATCTCTTTAAAATAAACACACATAATTAAACTACTGCATATTATTCACCAAACTACGGGGTATAACCTAAACTAAAGACTAACGAACAATTTAACCAATAAAAAAGAAGCTGATTTGCTTGCTTCGCAAGCAAATCAGCTTCTTTTTTATTAAACCTACTTGATTTAGAGGTTTGAGTTGATAAGTAGATACGCAAAAGAAAACTTAAAACCCAAAAAGCTGTGGCGCAAGCTGCGCTTGCGCCACAGCTTTTTGGGTTTTTAATGAGATCTGCTGTAGCTTTGTATTACATCTTTGGCTACGCCATGATGTGTTCTATAATTGTTAATTATTGTTGATCATCATTTGTAAATCACTAATTGCTAATCGTCAAAAATGACCGATGAGTAATATGGCAGCAAGGAGACGAAACATTTGTGTCAGAAACACATCAAATTGGCGAAATTGTCCAAGCGCGCTATCAAATCACGGATGTTTTGGGAGAGGGCGGAATTGGCATTACCTATGCCGCAAAAGACTTAACCAATGGTCATACGGTGGCGCTGAAAGCTCTATCATTTCGGCGAGTCAAAGATTGGAAAGTTTTAGACTTATTTGAGCGAGAAGCGAGGGTCTTATCGCAATTAGATCATCCCGCGATCGCTAGTTATTTAGATTATTTTCAAGTCGATACTGAGGGCGATCGCGGCTTTTATATTGTGCAGGAGTTAGTCGAAGGGCGATCGCTGTCGAAGGCGATCGCGGATGGGTGGCACGGAAGTGAGCATAATATTCGGGCGATCGCGGAGCAAGTATTAGAAATTCTGATCTATCTTCACGAGCTAAAGCCACCTCTAATTCATCGCGATATCAAGCCTCAAAATTTGATTATGCAGTCCGATGGCACGATTATATTGGTAGATTTTGGCGCAGTTCAAGACACCTATCGAGATACACAGATAGCGGGTAGTACGGTGGTAGGAACCTATGGCTATATGTCTCCAGAGCAGTTTCGGGGGAAGGCTTTACCTGCGACTGATCTGTACGGATTGGGGGCAACTTTATTGTTTTTATTAACAGGGCGATCGCCTACGGAGTTGCCAGAAATCAAGCTCAAAATCAGTTTTCGGAAGTCGGTTAGTATCTCTGACCACTTGGCAAATTGGCTAGATAAAATGATTGAGCCTGCCCTAGAAGATCGCTTTAGCAACGCTCGCCAAGCTCTTAGATCTTTACAAAACGAAGTGACGCTCGAAAAAGCTCTTAACGATATAGATATACGCCATTTAATTAATTCTCAAAGAGAACTGCCAAGCGATGATTTTCGCTATCCCACTAAGCCCTTTGGTAGCCGCATTGAAATCAAAAAAAGTGAAGGGTTCTTGGAGATTTATATTCCGCCTACGGGATGGAGCCGTGACGGTATTAGTATCTTGCTATTTGCTCTATTTTGGGATGGATTTTTAGTTGTCTGGACTTCTCTAGCGTTAAGGGCAGGAATATTTGCCTTATTTTCAATTCCATTCTGGATCGCTGGTGTGGGCTTGACCTATGTGGGGCTGCTAACGGTATATGGCAAGGTCAATATATTAATTAGTGACCGAAAATTCAAGATTAATTGGGATGTATTGGGTGTGAGAAGGTTGGTTCAGGGAAAAACTGAGGACTTGAGGTTTGCAGAACTAAAAAGTTCCTACGAGGTAAATAACAAACCGATTACAGAATTATGTCTCTATCAAGGGGTTTACGGGCATAAGTTCGGATCTGGCTTGAGCCCTGTTGAAAAAAATTGGATACTTCAGGAAATTAATGACTTTCTCAGACTGTGGCGATCGCAGCACTAAGTAGGCAAGCATAATTAAACCCAAAGCCCAAAAAGCTGTAGCGCACGCGCAGCGTGCGCTACAGCTTTTTGGGCTTTAAGGTTTCTTTTGCCTACAGCGCTTTGCGCTGTAGGCAAAAGCTTTAGCTAACTAGGGCTTGCTGAAAAAGTCTACAGAGGGCATTTAGAGGCAACACAGCTTGAAAAATAGTATTTTGTCGCGTATTTCCCAAATTTACCTAGCGATTTTCCACGGAAGTGCAAGGTTTTTGAGGCTCTAGATGCTTTA
>JBBQRB010000173.1:0-7268 GCA_038215315.1 Pseudanabaenales cyanobacterium | reverse complement strand
TGCTCATTTGAAAACCACTATAAGAATTAGTGTTGGGGCGCGTTTGGGCCGAAAAAAAAAAAATAAAAAAAAAATAAAAAAAAAAAAAAAAAAAAAAAAAAGCAACCCCCACCGGGGGCGAAACATATTTGGGTTGCTTAATGTGTGCGGCGCCGCTTGGCCCCCCAACACTAATTCTTATAGTGGTTTTCAAATGAGCAGATGCTCATTCAGCAATTCTCATTATGAAACTGATTTTGAGGTTTGTAGCGCCTTCGGCGTTAAAAACTCCAAAATCAGTTTCATAATAAGAATTGCTGCACTCCGTGTCACTAATTCTTGGATGGGATTAACACAATGGGACAGCTAGCCCGATCGCTTTTATCGATAGTTCTCAAATCTGATCCATACTCAGACTTTCCCTATCAAGATTATCCCCAAGACTTGCAGGGATGGGGAAGTAATGACCAGATATTCGCTCAAATTTTGCAAGCGATCGTCCCTGCAATCGTGATTGAGGTGGGGACTTGGAAAGGCTATTCTGCATTCAATATGTCAGAAATACTGAAAAAACAAGGAAAAGATTTTGTAATTATTTGTGTTGACACATGGTTAGGCGGTATTGAGCATATCGATGACTCTATGGAGATAGACCTTAATCAATATCGAAAATATGGCTACCCGCAGCTTTACTATCAATTTTTGGCAAATATGATGCATCTAGGTTGTCATGAATCGATTGTCCCCTTTCCCAATACTAGTGCGATCGCGGCGCGGTTTTTGTTTAAGCAAAAGATTCAAGCAGATGTGATCTATATCGATGCTAGCCATCAAGAAGATGATGTTTATGCTGATTTGAGTAATTATTGGAAAATCTTGCGATCGGGTGGGGTGATGTTTGGCGATGATTGGAATGCGGATGCCTTGGGCTATGGTGTCATTTGTGCGGTGAATCGCTTTGTCAGAGAGAAAGAGCTAAACTTGCAAGTACAAGGTAATAAATGGATTATCCAGAAATAAGCGTCAAAAAGTCAAAAGAATGGCGGCGCGAATCTCTGCCATTCTTTTGTAAATGCCTATCTGCACCAATGTATTAAGTATGTGGGCAAAAGAAACCTTAAAACCCAAAAAGCTGTAGCGCACGCTGCGCGTGCGCTACAGCTTTTTGGGTTTTGGGTTTAATTATGCTTGCCTACTTATCGGTATAATTAAACTCAAATTTGTGAATTGGTACAGCCTATTGAGGCTTTAAAGGGTACAGATAAATTTTTAAAAGTGCAGCTTCGCTGCACTTTTAAAAATTTATCTGGGTTTTACAAAAGCGCTGTATAACATCTATCCGGATCGAGAAATGACCGAAACGACAGCATTGAAATATGCCTATTACTCAGGCTGTGTAGCAAAAGGAGCTTGTAAAGAGCTTCATGCATCAACAACAGCGATCGCCAAAGCACTTGGCATCGAGTTAGTGGAACTCCAAAAAGCAACTTGTTGCGGTTCAGGAACTTTTAAAGAAACTGACGAGTTAATGGAAGATGTAATCAATGCTCGTAATATCGCCCTAGCTGAAGAATTAAATCTCACCGTGATGACCCAATGTAGTACCTGTCAAGGGGTTTTAGGTCGCGTTAACGATAAACTTAAAAGCTCAGACCCCACCCGCAAAGATGAAGTAAATGCACTCTTAAATACCCAAGGACATAACTTTCAAGGTTCTACAGAAGTCTTACATTTACTCTGGATTTTAATTCGAGATTATGGACTAGAAAAACTAGCTACTAAAGTAACCCGATCGTTAGCCAATCTCAAATGCGCTTCTTTTTATGGTTGTTATTTATTGCGATCGCAAACAGTTACCCGTTTTGATGATCCATTTAGACCAGAATCCTTAGAAAATGTATTCCGCACGGTCGGGGCAACTCCCGTATATTACGAAGGTCGAGTGCAGTGTTGCGGCTGGCCAATTTCTAGCTATGCCCCTAAAGAGTCTTTTACGATGGCAGGTCGGCATTTGACGGCAGCGATCGCCGCAGGTGCAGATTGTATTGTTACGCCATGCCCTCTTTGTCACCTCAATCTCGACTCGCGTCAGCCCGAAGTCGAGAGCGTAATTGGGCAAAAACTTGGTATTCCCATTTTGCATTTGCCTCAACTAATTGGACTAGCGATCGGTATCGATCCCAAAGTTCTCGGCTTAGATCGTCATATCGTTTCCACAAAGTCCGTCTTGCAAAAGCTTTCTCTTTAAACAAAAAAAGGAAGTGATGCTTTGCATCACTTCCTTTTTTTGTTATGGGCAAAGAGAGAATCGAACTCTCATGACATTGCTGTCGTCAGATTTTGAGTCTGATGCGTCTACCAATTCCGCCACTCGCCCTTTTTTGCAAGATTTATAATATACAACGAAAGCACAGCTATTTGTCAAATATTTTTAAAAAACCTGCAACTCCATACTATAAAAATCAGGTTTTAAAAGCTCGCCGTAGGCAGCGAGCTTTTAAAACCTGATTATGTGGTTTTCAGCGCCGAAGGCGCGGAAAACCACCCTGTTTTAGAGTTGCCGTGAGGAACCTATGAGTAATAATCCCAATACATACGATTGCATCTATGAAGTCGTAAAAAAAATCCCCAAAGGCTATGTCGCCACCTATGGACAAGTCGCCGAGCTATCAAATCTAGCTGGCAAAGCCCGCCTAGTGGGCTACGCACTCTATCGCGTTGATATGCAAAGTCTCGCTATTCCTTGGCAAAGAGTAGTTAATGCTAAGGGAGAAGTTTCCCTATCACCCTTGCGATTTGGTACTGACCATTTACAGCGATCGCTACTTGAAGGCGAAGGAATTGTCTTTGATCGTAATGGCAAAATTGACCTACGCAAATATCTATGGCGACCTGAAAATCAGAAACGACTCCCTTCCCAGTGAAAGATTAGCGGTGCTTCGCGCCGCACCGCTAATCTTTCACTGGGAAGGGAGTCGGACACAAAACCAAGAAACGGTTTGCGGCGCTTCGCTCCGCAACTCGTTTCTTGGTTTTGTATCCTAGTAAACTTGGCGACAGATATAGTGAGAATTGCTGCGATTCCTCAGAAGGTAGAATCAGTACATCGGTTTCATGATATAGGTAATAACTGATAGTTTACTTATACCCTCTTTAATATTATGTCCCTTACCCCAGAGTCATCGTCGTCTCGTGGGAAAAATAAAGCTTCCTCGAAAAGTTTTGAGGCTATGCGAAAGTTTTCCGAGAAGTATGCTAAAAATACTGGCACATTTTTTTGTGTAGATCCGAGCGTTACCAATGCTGTTATTGAAGGCTTAGCCAAACATAAAGAAGAGCTAGGATCGCCACTTTGCCCTTGTCGCTACTATGAAGACAAAGAAGCTGAAGTAAAAGATACCTATTGGAATTGCCCTTGTGTACCAATGCGCGAGCGCAAAGAATGTCACTGTATGCTTTTTCTCACTGAGGATAATCCTTTTGTCGGCACAAAACAGGAACTAGAAGTTGTAGAAATTGTTTACGATGCATAACCTGTAATATCCGCTCAAACAAACCACAAGTAAATTTGGTTTGGATAAAGCAAAACCCAAAATACAGCGCTTTGCGCTGATATAAAACCCAGAGAAACCATTGAAAGTGCCGCGAAGCTGCACTTTCAATGGTTTCTCTGCTGTAATAATGGCGGCGCGGAGCGCCGCCATTATTATTTTGGTTTAAGCAAAATTTGCATTGCTATTAGCAGGCGATCGCTCCCAACATACCGTTCCATTCTTAGCCAACTCCAGCGATCCCGCCAACTGTTCTTCTAAATTCTGCCACTTTATTTCTTTAAATAGCAATTGACTTAACTTGCTCAACGCTTGCTCGCGTTCGTGGCGAATTTTATAAAACATAAGCGGATTAATTCTTTGATAGTTGGCATTACGTGTCTCTAGCATTGACTCATGCACAATGATTGATAGCTCAGAGCCAATATTTAACTGGGCGTATTGCCGCAGATGCCCCAAGCCTTTACTTGAAGTGGCATATAGCGGCGGTAGGCGATTTAAAGTTCGAGCCAGCACATCTTCAAGGCGAATAAACCGAAGCTCCCCTTGAGGAAAACTTTGAGCACGATTTTGCGCCATCTTAATCACCAAACGCTCTAAAGAATGCACTAGATGATTAGACTCAATCATGTAAGCTTCATATTCTCTTTTCTTTAGTTCATTAACCACAGGTGCAGGAGCAGATTTTCGGAGATACATTTGGGCATTAGTTTGTCTTATTCCCAAAGTGCCATATTTGTTGCTGTATTTGGAGTTGCCTGAGTTATATCTAGCGATCGCCCCCTCCAGCTCTTTCTCGATCACCGTAGGCAAATCAAACCAAGTCAAGGTGCGTGAATTTAAGATTTCACGCACTTTAAGTAAAGTATGCAGTGCATTGGCTAGCTCAATATCATCAAGCGGCTCTGGCTGCCGAAGAGGATCGCGTCTTACCGCCATAAGGGAATGACGCACGGTCTTAACGATTTGGTCATGGAGCTTAACGCATTCTTGTCGTTTGACTTGCAGTTCAAAATCCGTAGACGCAAACATGGGCGGCAGTCTATTTAGGGCATAAGCCGTCACTTCGTCTAAATTATATTTATGCTTTATCCCTGCTCCAAGTCCCTCAATTTGAGCATAGGATTCTTTATAGGCATACTCAAGTAAAACATTACGACAAGATTCCATTTGACTAGCATCCAAATGCTACGAATACTGGAGTTATAGAGATGAATTTAATTTTACGAGTGCAGGATTGTCGATCGCAGTATATTTTCGGCTTTTAGTAGATAGCAAGTCTCTCCTGCATCGCTAACGTACCCTTTCACATAGGGTTTTATAACCAAAGGAAAATTATTCACATTGGTTTTAAAATCATGCTCAGATGCCCGCATTACTCCAAATATTTTGGGGACAACTAGGGCAAGGGCTAAAGACTGGGCAGATAACAAGACAACTTCGTAAAGCAGAATATTCTGCTCTAGTGGCTGTAGACCTAGCAGCATTGCCAGATCTACAGCCCAGTAAACGCGGCGGCGACGGCTTAAAATCCCTAAAACACAAGATGGTTTATTTGGTACAGGTGTGATCAATCCCCCTTTCACAGTCAAAACTTCTTGAGCAAATTCACTTTCAAGAAGTCCAGTGGTCTGAGCATCGATCGCGAATTTTAAGTAAGTGTCTAGGCTTAAGTCTGCCTTTACCCCTGATATTAGGTTGATCCGCGACTCAGAGTTTTGACTAGTTTGAAGGCGATTAGTACTCTCTGAAAATGTATACATTAGTCTTATTAACTTTAGTAACCATCTACTAGGTATATCGACTAACTAGGTTGCCTGTAAACAGCATGAATGCTGATGTTTGAAACCAAGAAAGAGAAATGCCGCGCAAAGCGCGGCATTTCTCTTTTATATTTTTTATGAAGTCCGCCGCAGGCGGACTTCATAAAAGCTGAATTTTGGGTTTAAGAGATCGCCAAAGATTCTTCTAAGAGATGCTCAACACTCGAAAGTTGGTATTCACCATAAACTTCGCAAGAGTTATTGGGACTCTCAATCAGCTTAATGCTGTGCAACTTTGCGCCAATCTCACGAATAGGCTGAGTAAGCACCTTCTGGACGTAAACAGCAATGTTTTCAGCCGTTGGTACAACATCTGCAAAGTAAGGAATATCCTTATTTAAAAAAGTGTGATCCATCGGATCAAGTACATATTGATCTAGGGCTTTTTGAAAGTCTGACAAGTCAGCAATCATGCCAGTGCGATCATCGATTTCACCAGAAATAGACACTTCTAGATGGTAATTATGTCCGTGACCATTGACGCGGGCGCATTTACCATAGATAGCACTATTCTCTTCAAAGGAGAGGCTATCAAGGGCGAGGCGATGGGCGGCGGAGAAGTGGGTGCTAATGGTTAAGTTTGCTTGCATATCGTTACCTTGGTAATCAGCCCAGAGTTCAGGGTGTTCATATAGACGGATATTGATCAGTGGCAGATAGGGTTCTAATCGCTGCCAAATTACACGGGCTATATTTTCGGTGGTGGGTAAAGTTTTTTGAAACTCTTCCCATGCTTGGTTGAGGTAGGAGAAATTTAGTTGTGTGGTTACTTCACGGGCGATCGTGTGTTTAACATCAGATAGGTTTAACACCATACCTGTATGATCAATCTCACCCTCCATGCCCACATACAAAACATAGTTGTGACCGTGGGGCGGAAAGTTAGTACATAACCCAAATTTAGCAAAATTCTCTTCGTCTGCGATTTCAGGTAGCCAATAACGATGACTAGCGGAAAACTCGGCACGGCGATTAATTACACATTTAGCCATCAGTAATGAAACATCAAAAATCAAGTTTGATGAATTGTAAATTTATCTTAATATTTTAGCATTTTCAGCGATCGCATCGAAACTGAGTTTTGCCGCATTTGGCTTAGTCTAAACGGCATCCACTAAATCAATCTTGATTCGTTTACCTACAGCCCTTGCCGCCTTATCCAAAGTCCGTAAAGTTACAGACTCATACTCAGGGTCGAGCAATCGATCTAACGCTGCTCTGCTAGTCTGCATCGATCTCGCCATCTTGGATTTCGTTAAGCCGCGTTCTTTCATCGCCTGCTCAACTTGCCAAGCTAGTACACGCTTCAGCGCAACTTCCGTCACCTCATTCAGAATCCCGTCCTCTTCAAGTAAATCATCAAAAGAAGAACCTAAGTAGCAATTATTCGACATTTTTAATCCCTTGCTTTACTGCTAAATTTTGTTTCTAAACTTGCTTTGTCGCTTAAACGCCAAATCCAAATCCTCTTTAGGCGTTTTTTGTGTCTTTTTAACAAATCCATGCAGAAGAATCATTTTATCGCCCTCTACAGAAAACAAAATCCGCGTAATTTTATTCTCAAGATTAGTACGGACTTCGTATAAGCCTTTCCCCATAGGACGGCAGGTCGGCATACCTATAGGAAAGCCAAATTCCACAGTTTTGATGTCTTCTCCGATCTTTTGTCTCTCATCTTTAGGCAAAGACATAAGCCAATCTCTCACAGGCTCCTTACCCAATTCAGTTTTAAAAAAGCTTGCTTTAATTCTTTTGACATCACTCATGCTACTCCTTTCCCAGTGAAAGATTAGTGGTGGGGGGGGGGGGGGGGGCGCCCGCCCGAGAAAGAGGGGGGGGGGGGGGGGGGGGTTTTTGTGGGATAATATATTTTATAAGAAAAAAAAAGGGGGATTTTAATATTAAAATAATATAT
>JBBQRB010000172.1:0-7297 GCA_038215315.1 Pseudanabaenales cyanobacterium | reverse complement strand
CGGGTTGGCAAATGGTCAAAATAATTTTGTAGAAATTGTCTAAAGCGAATTAGTTTTATTGATACCCCCTTCCCAGTGAAAGATTAGCGGTGCGGCGCTTCGCGCCGCACCGCTAATTCTTGGGTTTTAATATTTATTCTTATACTGGAAAAGGAGTAACTACCCTTGTCTTAACCCCAAAAGCTGTGGCTCACGCTGCGCGTGCGCCACAGCTTTTGGGGTTCTGGGTTTTATTAACGATAGTTTGTGAACTGTAATGCGAGAGGAAAGTCTTCCGATTTCACAAGTAGGATAATTTCTTGTAATTCATCTTTTGATTTGGAAGTTACTCTTAATGCATCGCCTTGAATAGAAGCTTGAGATTTGGGAAAACTATCACGGATGGTTTTGGAGAGTTTTTTTGCTTGTTCTTGTTCAATTCCCTTTTTGAGTTTGATCTTCTGCACTACACGATTGCCACTAGCAGGCTCGATCGCGCCATAGTCAAAAATTTTCAAGGATAAACTTCGTTTAATTGCTTTAGATTGCATTACATCCACCACTGATGTGAGCGTCATCTCACTGTTTGTATTGATAGTGATTAATTCTTTGTCAAGTTCTACTTCGGTATTGGTGCTTTTTAAATCATAGCGGCTGACAATTTCACGGCGGGTTTGGTCGATCGCATTGACAAGTTCTTGATGATCAAAGTCGCTGACAATATCAAAAGAGTAGCTAGAAGCCATAGATGTTTACCTTTTTCTGAATGATCTAGCATACCAAAACTCTGTTATCCATGATTTCTAATAAAACCCAGAACTCAAAAAGCTATGGCGCACGTACAGCGTGCGCCACAGCTTTTTAGGTTCTGCCGCCACTCACTTACTGTTTATTCCCAAAGCCTGCGACCTTCCTGACCATTTAGGCGATCGTGTGTGTCGCGGAGTAACTTTGGAATATCTAAATTCTCTGGACATCGTGGTAAACAATCACCGCAATCGGTACATTTAATGGCTTTACGCCCAGGAAACCAATGTCCAGCATTCTCGAACATTTTGTAGCGATATTTCCCAAACTCGACCATATCAAAGGCGACTGCTAAATTCCGTAGTCTCAAGGCTTCAGGAATATTAATGCTTTCTGGGCAAGGTAAACATTGGTAACACTGAGAGCAGCGATCGCCTTCTAGCAGAGTGTAGCGATTATTGATGCGATCAAAAACAGCTAGCTCTAGCTCGGACATTGGCTCAGTATTGTCCCATGCATCTTGATGCGAATCGATTTCATGGGGATTAGCCGCACCGAGACTGAGTGTGTGTACACGCGGATCGCTTAGTAGGAAGCGATCGCCCACGTATAAAGGTGTAAAAGGATCGCAGACACTTGTTAGTTCTTCGGAAGGATGATATAACATTCCGCCTTTGTCGGAAGGTGAAATGATAAATACGCCCATGTCCTTGGTATGGGCTAGTTGCACAGCAGGAGCGTTACGTTGATTAAAGAAGTAATAATGTAAATTAATTGATTCAAATAGATCGGTGTTGAGCGTGTCGATAATGATATTAAGAGGGGCGTGAGTAGAGAATCCCACATGACCAATCATGCGCTGATCAATCGCTTCTCTCACCGCTTTCATACAGCCATGAGGATTGGTCACTAGGTCAAGATGTTCTTTTAAATTAATGCCATGAATGTCGAAATTGTCTATGTAGTCCACATTCATTCTTTTTAAAGACAACTCGATTTGGCGGCGCATCGAATCTGCATCTTTGGTGGGTGAGATTTTGGTGGTTAAGTAAAAGCGATCGCGCTGCTTGCTCAAGCCATTTCGCATCGCTTTACCAATAAACTCTTCGCTTTTACCGTATCCTTGCGCTGTTTCTATGTGATTGATGCCGACTTCTAGAGCTTTGCTGATCGTTTGATGAGCATTTTCTGCCGAAGCCATATAGCGCATTGCCCCTAGGGAAAATACGGACAAGTTCATTTCAGTTTTGCCAAAACGACGGTAGCGCATAGGTTTTATAAAAAATTATCGTAGATTGACATTAAAATTGTCGGCGGGCAAAGATAAAGATCGCGATCGCCAAGGTCAAAAGGGCATAACTTAAAGTATAAACACCGTTATTAAACATATCGCTCAAGCTTGGCAAAATGTTGTAGACCGCTTCATTTTTGAGATTTGACCGCGATAAGTCTGGCAAGATCATGTAAAAAGTGCGCGTGACGACCTGCAAGCTAGGATTCTTAGAAATTTCGCCCAGTAATAATAAGTCGCGGCTAAAATTACCGATTAAATAGGCTCCAAGAGTCAATAGAGAACCAATTAATGAACCTGAAAAAGAACCAAAAAAAATGGCGATCGCGCCCAAAAGCATAATCTGCCAAAAGATAAAAAAGTTAGCGGTAAGAATTGCGGGTATGGGAATGGCAATCTGCTTGATTGCCATTAGGGTGATAAAAATCACCGTCATAATCGACACCAAGGCTGCTATTACAGCAGTTAATCCCAAATGTTTGCCTAAAATAAACTCAGCTCGATGCATCGGCTTAGCTATCAAAATAAAAATTGTGCGTTTATCAATTTCTTTATTAATTAAGTTTGTCCCAACTAGTACTGCCACAATTAAACTGACAATTTCAATCGCGGCGATACCGACATCAACGATCATTTTTGCAGAAGAGTCATAGGAAAATTCGGGCAGCATTAACATTGCCGATACCACTATTAGGGTATACAACAAAGACAGATACAGCACTTGTTCGCGGACAGTTTCCCGAAATACATTGGTGGCGATCGCCCAAACGCGACCTAAACTTAGACTAATATTCAGACTAAAGTTCATAAGATTACGAAATAGAGAGACAATGCATTACCAATAGTAGCGGTTGCGCTTACTAAATGTACTCTCCAAACTATGAAAGATCCTAAGCCAAGTAGGTACGCAAAAGAAAACTTAAAACCCAAAAAGCTGTGGCGCAAGCGCAGCGTGCGCCACAGCTTTTTACCAAGAAGACAAGTTGCGGCGCGTCGCGCCGCAACTCGTTTCTTGGGTTTTGTGTCCTAACAAGACTGACTACGGCTATAACCAGATCATGAACGAAAATTATTCCCTGCGGATTGCTTTATTCACTTATTCGACCAAGCCAAGGGGCAGTGTCATCCATACTATAGAGGTCGCAGAAGCATTACAAAGATTAGGGCATCAGGTTTGTATCTATGCCTTAGATAAAGATGGGTTAGGAATAGATCGCGATCTAAATTGTCAATTTAAGTCAGTTCCAGCCAAATTAGCTGCGAACGGAGTCGATCAACTCATTCAGCAACGTATCCAAGAGTTTGTGGACTATTTGCAAAATTCACAGCTAGACTACGACATTTACCATGCTCAAGACTGTATCAGTGCCAATGCCTTAGCAGCTTTGCGATCGCAAGGTTTGATTCCTCACTTTATCCGTACTATCCACCATATCGAAGATTACAACAGCCCTTATTTACGTTCCTGTCAGAATCGCTCGATTAGGGAAGCGGAAATTTGCCTATGTGTGAGTAACGATTGGCAAACCCAAATTTATGAGCATTATCAAATTTATGCACCCAGAGTAAACAATGGCGTGAATGTGCAGAGATTTTCTAGCGATCGCGATGGCACAGAGCCAAACCTTCAACAAAAATTTGGCTTGAGGGGCACACCAATCTACCTAACCGTTGGCGGTATTGAACCTCGCAAAAATTCGATTAATTTAGTGAAAGCTTTCGCCCAAGTTCTAGCTAAAAGCCCTAAAGCTCAATTAATAATTGCTGGCGGCTCCACATTGTTTGACTATCAAGATTATCGAGAGAAATTTTTTAAGACGGTTGATGATTTAGACGATGATTTAGATATTGCGCAATCATTAGTCATCACAGGTGTTCTTGCTGACAAGGAATTAGCGGCTCTCTATCGGATCGCTGATGCCTTTGTATTTCCCTCAGTGAAAGAAGGTTGGGGTTTAGTGGTTATGGAGGCGATCGCCTCAGGGTTACCCATAATTACTTCTAGTATTCCGCCATTTACAGAGTTTCTTACTGAGCAGCAAGCACTCTTAATTGATCCTGAAAATGTAAATGCGATCGCGGCGGCGATGATTTCTATTACTAAGTCAGATATCAGCCAATCATTAATTCAGTCGAGTCAACAAATTCTGTCAAAGTACACTTGGGAAAGTTCAGCCCAAATGCACATTACCCATTATCAAAAATTGCTTTAACTACTACAGCGCTTTGCGCTCAAACCAGAACCAGTATAAAAATTTGAAAGGGTTGCCTCGTAACCCTTTCAAATTTTTATACTGGTTCGTTTGATCGGAAATTGATTTAAGACCCAGAAGAGAGAGACGGCGCAGAGCGCCGCCTCTCTCTTCTGGGTCTTGATTTGTCCTAGACTCAAAAAAGAATGGCGGCGCTTTGCGCCGCCATTCTTTTTTGGGTTTTGAAGTGAGATAATCTAAAGTTGAATATAGGGAAAACAGTTATTAAGAGAATGCCCAAAAAAGTCTTTATTACAGGAGCGAGCGGTTGTGTCGGTCATTATTTGATTGAGATGCTACTAGAAAAAACTAACTACGAACTTTACTTACTAGTTCGCGATCGCCGCAAACTGCAAATCAATCTAGGCGATCGCCCCAATGTGCATATTATCGAAGACTCAATGCAAAATATTGGTAATCACAGCGAATTACTAAAAACAATGGAGTTTGTCGTCAGTACTGCTGCTGGTTGGGGTGGTGATGAAGCCTTTGTGGTCAATCGAGACAAAACCATTGAGCTGTTTTCTTCCCTTGATCCTGAGGTTTGCGAACGAGCAATCTACTTCTCCACAGCTAGCATCCTCGACTCCCATAATCAAATCATTCCTGAAGCGGGTAAATTTGGTACGGCTTACATTGCATCTAAACACGCTTGTCTTGAGACTTTAGAAAATTCCATAATTCGCGATCGCCTGATTACCGTATTTCCCACACTTGTCTTTGGTGGAGGATCTGACAAGCCCTATTCCCACCTATCAAGGGGACTTAAGGACATTCTCAAATATGTTCCATATGCCAGATTTTTAAAAACTGATGGCAGTTTTCACTTTATCCATGCGATCGATATTGCTAAAATTATTACCCATTTGCTAACTACTTCGACAGCACCAAAGTCACCAGCCCGATTAGTCTTAGGAATGTCAAGACTAACCGCTCAAGATTTGGTTGCTCAATTTTGTGAACACTTAAACCTAAAAGTCCGCTGGCAATTAGAAATTACTCCATTTATTTTGGATACTGTAATCAAGTTATTTCGCATTGAAGTAGCTGAGTGGGATCGCTTTTGTATTGCCCAACGCCACTTTACCTACGATGTCGTTTCTCCCGAAACCTTTGGACTTACCTCCAAGTATCCGCGCCTAGCCAACTTGCTGGCAGAGGTCAAATAACCAAAAAACAAGGGACAGCGCATTGCGCTGTCCCTTGTTTTTTGATTCCTAAATCAAATTAGGCTTCAATTACAGTTTCTTCTGCCACTTCTAACGCGACTTCTTCTGTTACTTCTGGCGCAACTTCTTCTACAACTTCTGGCGCGGATTCTTCTACAACTTCTGGCGCGATTTCTTCAGGAATTTCTGCTTCTTCCATCGCATCAGGAACCTCATACTCTTCTTCCTCAACAGCTAACGGTGCAATTTCCATGACCGCAGGAGGTGCATTTAGTTGTTCACGGTACTTAGCTGCCATCTCTTCAGCCTTGTCATAAACCAACTGAGGATCTTTGACCATATCGCCAGGTTCGGACTCAAGTTGCTTAGTAGATAGAGAAATCCGTCCACGCTCAGCATCTAGGTCAATAATCATCACCTTAACTTCATCATTCACGTTGAAAACATTGTGAGGAGTTTCAATGTGTTCGTGGGAGATTTCGGAAATGTGGAGTAGTCCACTAACACCACCGATGTCGATAAATGCGCCGTAAGGCTTGATACCACGTACTACGCCGATGACAACTTCGCCGACTTCGAGCTTGTTCATCTTGCGCTCAACAAGGGCGCGGCGATGACTGAGGACAAGACGGTTGCGGTCTTCATCGACTTCTAAAAACTTGAGTGGCAACTCTTCGCCAACCAATTCTTCCTTGGGCTTGCGAGTGCTAATGTGTGAGCCAGGAATAAATCCGCGTAATCCTTCGATTCTGACCAAAGCGCCACCACGGTTGGTAGCAAAAATAAGCGATCGCACGGTGGCATCTTCTGCTTGCAACTGACGCACACGTTCCCACGCTCTCATATATTCGATACGACGAATCGAGAGGGTTAGCTGTCCGTCTTCATTTTCGTCAGCAAGAATAAAAAATTCACGAGTTTCATTGTTTTGCAGAACCTCTTCAGCTTGATCAACTCGGTTGATCGACATCTCCTGAACAGGGATGTATGCTGCTGTCTTTGCGCCAATGTCAATGAGTGCGCCCCTAGGCTCAATACTAAATACAGTACCTGCAACAATGTCGCCAGGGCTAAAGTGATAATCGTACTTATCTAAAAGTTTTGCGAAATCTTCATGTGTGAAGCCGACATTGGTAGCTGTAGCAGTTTTAGCCCGATTGATCATAACTAAGTTTTTCCTTGTTCCTGTTTTGAATTTATCTGGTTTCCTCCCAGAAATGTAAGAGCAGTAGCCTTTAAAGCTTGTTGCGGTTTACATCCTATACCTATTTATGTTGTTAATATTTTTAGTAAAACCCATAGGCATAGGTTTGCAATTATAGCGTACTTAAGCTGTATCTCGAAAGTGTCAACAAATATTTTTTATTGATCCGTAAAATCTGAAATTTTTTGCTTGAAATTATAGCGATCGCATATTGACTTTGATTGATGTAGCGATCATCTTTTAGCTTGGATGGTTAGGCCCTGATAATGTCATGTTAAAATCGTTATAAATATTTGAGCAGCAAAATACCAAAAAATAGCTGGTAAACCAATACCTAATCCCTCGATTTTAGATAGATGTTGAGTTGTGGGAGTAGAGGGTCAGAGAAAGGTATATTACGATGCTCAAGAAGATCGTCACTACACATGGGATTCGCTACATGGTGAACTGGAGGTATTTAACAAGCGTGGTAGGCATCTTGGCGTTGTATGTCCAATTACAGGCAATTTAATCAAGCCTGCGGTGAAGGGGCGTAAAATTAGCAAGCAAAACTGAGGAAATATTATGGATAAATCATTTATTGAGAAATGTATTAATGGTGATGCGTCTCTAGATGAAATAGATGATTATATTGATGCATGGCATGATAGTGATT
>JBBQRB010000171.1:0-7307 GCA_038215315.1 Pseudanabaenales cyanobacterium | reverse complement strand
CGCGGTAATTATTTGGTTTATTACATGGCAGATTTGGAGTGCTTCGGTAGCTCTCAATATAAAAAGTTGGAAAACCCTAGCCATCTTCCCCCTAGCGATTTCTGGTGGCGTAGTCGCTTTAATCTGGCTTGGTAATACCTTCAAAATCCTATTTAGTATTCTCTAACTCAAGAAGTGAGTGGCGGCGCTCCGCGCCGCCACTTACTTAAGAACCCAAGAAGCTGTGGCGCACGCTCCGCGCCGCCACTCACTTAAGAATCCAAGAAGCTGTGGCGCACGCGGAGCGCCGCCATTCACTTAAGAATCCAAAAATTTGTGGCGCACGCGGAGCGCCGCCATTCACTTAAGAATCCAAAAATTTGTGGCGCACGCGGAGCGTGCGCCACAAATTTTTGGGTTTTATATCAGAGATAACTCTCCGATTGTCTCTAGGCGGCTATATTTGCCAACCGATAAAAACAACTCTTCTAATCGCTGAGATACCACAGGCGAAATCCAACCTAGTTCCTTTAACAAATGGATCGAAACTGCATTTTTAGCCTGTTTCGATCCATCCATGACCTTAATTGCTAAGCCTAGTCCCTCGCCAACCCGTCCAATGCATTGCACCCCCTCTGCACCTGATTTACTGACAACTTCACCACCACTTAAGCGCATTAGTTCTGTATCGAACTGACCATCTCCTGACACCATATCGGGATGTCGGGTCATCGCGCGGGTGATTCGTTCTAGGTGCAGGTTGTCATGGGCAGAGAGCAATGCATATAGCCGCGCTAGTTGACCAATTTCTAGTAAGTAAGTTGGTACACCACAGTCATCATGGGCGCAGATAAATTCGGCGGCGGGCATATGCAGCAAGTCCGCCATTGTATTGAGCGCAAGTTGCTGCACAGGATGATGGCGATCCATGTAGGAAGAAATTTGCCAACCCTGCTGCTTACAGATAGCGATCATGCCTGCGTGTTTACCAGAGCAATTGTGCTGAAGAGGGCTTTTTTGACAATCGGGGACGGGACATTGCAGCGCACTTGGTTCGACATCGCACCGCCACAGAATGCTAAATACTCGTCTTGCTTGGGCGATCGCGCCTTGGTGGGAACCACAAATAATTGCTAAGTCTGTTTCTGATAAGTTAAATCGCTCTTGCGCCCCTGTAATCGAGACGGGCAGAGCTTGAAATGGTTTGAGGCAAGACCGCGCAAAGGTGGTTGTCTGGGGATCGCCTGCGGCAGAGAGAACGCGCCCTCTAGTATCGACTAATGCAGCTTGACAAGCATGAACCGATTCGACAATGCCTTCGCGTAATAACTGCACGTTGATTTTGTTTGCGGAGAAACGATTGCGCTTGCCAAGATTCATAAATTATTGCTTTAGATTTATCATCACCATCCTACGGTATAGGCTCTAAAACCAAAAATGAATTTGCAGCGCTCAGCGCCGCAAACTCATTTCTCTAAATAAGCAGATTGCCCACGAAGCGGGCAATCTGCTTGACTGAAAAGATGACGGTAGCGCAAAGCGTTGTATGAATATAGAGGCTTTAGGTTGACTGAGGTTAGGATATATGAAGATATATAACGCTTAGGTACTCAATTTTATGCAAACGACTTTGACTGATACAGCGCCGATCGCTGGTGAGTATTGGCTATGGCGTGAACAAAAAATTTATTTTGTGAAGGCTGGGCATAATCCTCACCGTCCACCCCTGTTGTTGGTACATGGGTTTGGAGCCTCAACCGACCATTGGCGTAAAAATATTTCTGAACTAAGTCAAGAATTTGAAGTATACGCGATTGACTTATTAGGCTTTGGGCGATCGCAAAAACCTGCATGGCAATATAGCGGCGACCTATGGCGCGACCAGCTTTATACTTTTATTTCTGAAAAAATTCAGCGCCCGACTGTGATTGCAGGTAACTCCCTCGGTGGCTATGCGTCATTATGTGTGGCGGCTGATCATGCTGAGGCAGTGGCGGGTGTGATTTTGCTAAATAGTGCGGGTCCTTTTACCGATACCAATCCCCTTGGAGCCAAAAAAGTTAATCCCATCCAAAAGGTGATCGGTCAAAATTTACAGAGAGTTTTACGAAAACCTTGGGCAAATCAATTGCTGTTTAATCTTGTTCGCCGTAAATCACGGATTCGCAATACGCTCAAAAAGGTCTATCTAGATCAGTCGGCAGTGACCAATCAATTGGTTGAAGAAATTTATCTTCCTTCCTGTGATCAGGGTGCGGCTCAAGTTTTTGCCTCTGTGTTCAGCACGCCGCAAGGGAAAAAAGTGGATCAGTTACTAGCCGCAATGACCTGTCCGCTTTTGTTGATTTGGGGTGAGGGTGATCCTTGGATGAATTCCCGTGCCAGAAGTGCCAAATTTAAGGAATTCTATTCAAATCTAACTGAGCATTTTATCAAGGCGGGACATTGCCCCCACGATGAAAGCCCCATAGTTGTAGATAAATTAATCCGCGAATGGTATAGCTGCTTATAAAATCTTGCCGATCGCTTCGGCTAGACCCTCTAGGGTATATTCCAAGGCTTCACAATCCATACGCCTTAACATTTCGTGGCAAGTTTTGGATGTTTGCGGCCCAATTGAGGCAATCTGCACATTGGCGATCCACGATCGCCATATGTCTTCGGTTGCAACTCGATTAAGTAACTGACAGAAATGTTTTACAGTTTTGGAGCTAGTAAAGGCGATCGCATCAATATTTTGCTTTTGAATTGCGGCTAGGACTGTGGGGTCAATCTGATCTGGGCATCCTGATTCATAGGCAGAGATCGCGGCAATGATCGCCCCATGTTTTTGCAACTGCTCGACTAAGATCTCGCGCCCCCCTGACTCCACGCGAGGAAACAACATTTTTTTATGCATCAAACTGTAATTAGGAATCGCTATAAACGCATCAACTAAGGCATCGGCAACAAAGTCGCTGGGGACTAGATCGGGCTGAATCCCAAAATTTGCTAATACATCTGCCGTTTTCCTGCCGATTACGGCAACCCTTAGAGAATGTAGAGCGCGGCTGTCTTTACCTGCCTCTTGCAATCGTTTAAAAAAGCTCTCAACAGCGTTTGCTGAGGTCAGAATTAACCAGTCATAGTTAGATAAATCGGCGATCGCCTGATCGAGTGGTTCCCAACTGGTCGGTGGCGCGATCGCTAAGGTTGGCATCTCGATCACTTTTGCGCCTTGACTGGTCAACATGGCGGTAAATTGGCTAGCTTGCGCCGTGGCTCTTGTCACCAAGATTGTTTTACCTTGTAGTCTTAGTTTTTCATTTTCGATAGCTTCGCTTCGCTCATGGTGGCTGAGCGAAGCCGAAGCCAATGTTTTATGAAACTTAACGACTTCCCCAATGATGATCACTGATGGTGAAAGGGAACCTGATGGTAACTTTGACTGAATATCTGCCAGAGTTCCAGACCATACTTGCTGATCAACTCGCCCACACCAGCGCACGATCGCGATCGCTGTGTCCGCAGACTTGCCCTCTTGTAACTTTTCTAGCAATCCCGCCAGATTATTTGTCCCCATCAAAATTACTAATGTGGGAATTTGGGTGATCGCTTGCCAAGGTAAGCGATCTAAATCATGTCCTGTCATTATCGCAAAACAGGAACTTGTCTCGACTTCTGTAAGTGGTATACCTGCCAGCATAGGAGCCGCGATCGCGCTAGAAATTCCCGCCACCACTTCCCATTCACAATTCGCAGTTTGGAGTGCCAATATCTCAGGTAGCGATCGCCCAAATATCCAAGGATCGCCACTCTTGAGACGCACCACTTGCTTACCCTCCAAGCAGTAGCCCACTAGCATCTGATTGATTTCAGGTTGCTTGACACTTTCCTGACCGCCCCGTTTTCCTGCGATGATGCAATGCGCCTTAGCTGGGGCAAGATCGAGTAGGGTGCGATCAACTAGATCATCACAAATAATTACTTCAGCAGAACTAATCACATCTCTAGCGCGGAGTGTCAAAAATTCTAATCCTCCAATCCCAGCACCAACGATGTAAGCCTTGCCCTTCATAATGTTTGTTCTAGATATGCTAAAAATCTAATTTTTTAAGTAGCCAAAACTCAAAAAGCTGTGGCGCACGCTGCGCGTGCGCCACAGCTTTTTGAGTTAGCGCGGCAGCGCCGAGCTGCTAAAAATAGTCCTTTATTTTACAGCGAAGCCCAAGGGCATTTAGTTTAAGATATATTGTTCAGAAATTCCTAACAGTCTGCACATGAGCGACGAGTCGTATAGGCTGATTTTAGTAGATAGCGATCGCATCTTTCGGATGGGAATGCGGGCTTGGCTCGATCAGTTTCCAGATTTGCTAGTAGTTGCTGAGTTTGACACAGCAGCATCGGCTTTATTATTTTTGCAATCTCAGGTGACTGAGCGATCGCTAAATATTAGCTTATTGATCACGGATTTACTTCTGAAACCAGCAGTCGATCCAATTAATCAGCCAGAAAACCTGACAGGATTAGACTTTTGCCAGCAGTTACGGCAGTTGTATCCTAATTTAGCAATTCTCGCCCTCAGTTCTCCACCACCTGCGGCAATTATTGAAACAGCTTTAAGAGCAGGAGTGGCGGGTTATTGTCTCAAGGGAACTGGTGATGATGAATTGATCATGGCAATTAGGGAAGTCGCAAAAGGGAATTTGTACTTAGCCAACTATTCAAGCGATCGCAATTATCAAGAATCTGCTCAGTCTAGTTCCACTCAGCGCCTAACTACTAATCTGCCCAATCAACCTATAAGCGTTGTGGATGTGATTAAGCATAATCTCTTCATATCAGGAGTACAACGCATAGATCAACAATTGCAAAATATCACAGCTAGTCTAGAAAATCAGCAGGTGCTTGGAAGTTTTAATCAAATAGTTTTGGAAGGTCAAGCGCGTGAGTTGCGAGCAGCGCGGTGGTTAATTGGTCAGATTTTGGGCAGTCGCCGAGCCGATAACTTGGCGAACAGTTCTCAAAACATGAGCCAGTTAGATAATATTGGTAATCAAATTAGCGATCGCCAATCCTCGGCATCAATTACAAATTTAGCAACAAATACTAATGTTTTGGCTGTTCAAGCCAGTCTTTGGGATCGGGCGATCGCCAAATTACAGAATAATTTAGTGAATTTTTCTAAAATTCCTTTAGAAATTGATATTCTCAAGGAGGAGAAAAAGCGTGAACTTCTTTATATTGCTTTACGACAAATAGAGCAGAGTTTGACGGATTTAAGATTTTCCCAAATCCAACCTTCTCAACTTGAAGCAAGGATATCAGAAGTTTTAGGATATATTTGGCAAGCCACAGTTACGGACTTTTTTGGCAAATACTATTGTGTCCATGACAGATTCAATTCTAATTTGGAAGTGAATGTTGTGGAAGTCTTACTTGAAGATAAGTTGATCGTCAAAGCTGAATTTCTCGATAAAATCCCCCAAGTTGATAATCTCTTTTCGCATCTGCTCTTTGGGACAGAGATGGCAATTAGTAATTCTAGCGGTGCGATCGGTACGATTGAAGCAATGCAACGTGGAGAAATAATCTTAGATAATTTGATTGTGCAGATTGCCAATGCGGTGATTCAACCATTACTAAATAATTTTGGAGACTTTGAAGAAATTAAACAAAGCTTCTATCGATATAACCTCATGGCAACCCGTGAAGTTGAGAAGTTCCGTAACGATCTATCTTGGAAATATCGATTGGAAAAATATGTTATTGAACCCAAATTAATTTTTGAAAGTCGCCATATTTTATTCAGCTTAGCTGATTCGGGAATTAGGCAAACTAGCATTTATGTGCCGCGCACTCGAGAGTTACAACAACTCCAAGGTGTGCAACTTACCGTCACCCTAGCGCTGGAACTACAAGACGCGATCGCTCCTCGACTAAAATCAGCAATCTCTTTTATTGGCAGTGGCTTTGTCTATGTACTCACCAATGTAATTGGGCGTGGGCTTGGCTTGATTGGGCGCGGTGTGTTACAAGGAATTGGCAATGCTTGGCAAGATAGTCGTAAATGAATAACCCTATGCAATATTTATCTCGATTTTGGCGATCGCTATGGGCGATCGTCAACAAACCGATTACCTTGCTAATTTCTTTAGCTATTTGCGCTTGTCTATTGGTATTGGCAGCCTGTGAGCCAATACCTGAGCCAAATCAATTAGCAATTGGCAATACTAATCGACTCAAAACTGTCCTAGATCGTGGCAAATTGACTTGTGGAGTTAGCGGTGAGTTGCCAGGGTTTAGCTTTGTTAATAAGGAGGGCAAGTATTCGGGATTAGATGTGGATGTTTGTCGGGCGATCGCGGCGGCTTTGTTTGATAATCCTGAAGCTGTGCAGTTTCGCAATCTCAATGCCAAGGAACGCTTCACCGCTTTGCAATCTGGCGAAATTGATGTCTTGAGCCGCAACACCACATGGACAATCGGTCGCGATACGGCTTCAAGGCTTGCCTTTATGCCCGTAGTATTTTATGACGGTCAAGGGGTGATGGTTCGTAAGGACAGCAACATTAAAGCGATTACCGATCTAAAAGACACCGATATTTGCGCTCAAACGGGGACTACGACCGAGCAGAACCTCGCCGATCAGATGCGTAAGCTCAACCTTGCCTATAAGCCTGTTGTTTATGAAGATGTCAATGCCACTTTTGCCGCCTATCAGTCGGGACGCTGCCAAGCAATTACTGCCGATCGCTCGGCTCTGGTAGTACGGCAGACTAGACTTGGCGATCCTGAAAATCATGTGGTTTTAGATTTTGTAATTTCCAAGGAGCCGCTTGCGCCTGCGGTCGGTGATGGTGACTCAAAGTGGGCGGATATTATCCAGTGGATCGTATTTGCCGCGATCGAAGCTGAGGAATTAGATATCACGAAGTCAAATTTAGATAGTCAATTGAAGAGTGAAAATGCCGAGATTCGGCGCTTTCTAGGTGTCGATGGCAGCTTGGGCAAGGACATGGGAGTTGCCAATGACTTCGTAGCGCGAGTAATTAAACACGTTGGCAATTATGCCGAAATTTATGACCGTAATCTCGGTGAAGGTAGTAGCTTTAAGCTGCCACGCGGGCAGAATCAGCTTTGGGAAAATGGTGGTTTGATGTACGCGCCACCATTTAGATAAAACCAAAAAGCTGTGGCGCACGCTGAGCGTGCGCCACAGCTTTTTGAGCTTTAAGTTAAAAATTTCACTGGGTTTTATAACAGCGCAAAGCGCTGTACCTAATCCCTTCCCAGTATAAGAATAGATATTAAAACCCAAGAATTAGTGGTGCGGCGCGAAGCGCCGC
>JBBQRB010000170.1:0-7370 GCA_038215315.1 Pseudanabaenales cyanobacterium | reverse complement strand
AGTCAGTCTTGTTAGGAAAAAACCAGAAGGCAAGTTTCGGGGCGGAGCGGCCCCACAAGGGTTCGGGTTAAACTTTTGGGCCGCAAAAAAAAAGATTAAAGGGGTTGTTTGTTATTTTAGAAAAAACCACCAAGCCACGTTGCGGCCCTAAGCCCCCCAACTTGCCTTCTGGTTACACTTGGCGACAGCTATAAAAGCGATACTAGGCTTAGTTTTTAATTTGCGAAAATGTTGGCGTACTTTTATGGATTTGGTGTTAGAGGGACAGATTTAATTTTTTGAGAATAAATAGCGAAACAATCGTTAGAGAACAGTGAAGATTGAGTTAAAGTTAGATGTAATGCTTAGAGTTTTGCTAATTCAAGTCATTAAATCCGTTTTTTGAAGTCATTCACATCCATGAACATTACCGTCAAACTGCGCCGTCAAGCATCCCGCACTAGTGAGCCTGCTTCCCAGACCTACCAAATTGAAGTTGATCCTGAACGCACAACGGTACTGGATGCCCTGATTAAAATCCAGAGTGAACAAGATGGATCAATTGGATTTCGGCGTAATTGTCGTAATGCTATATGCGGTTCTTGTGCGATCAGAGTTAATGGTAAAGCGGGGTTAGGCTGTCAGAAACATATTAGTGAAGTGATGAGCGATCGCGATCAGGAGTTGGTGCTTGAGCCGATGCAAAACTTACCTGTCATTAAAGACTTGATCGTTGACATGACTAAGTTTTGGGATAATCTCCAGAAAGTTGATCCCTATGTATCGACTGCCTCCAGACAAATTAGCAAAACAGAATTTTTACAAACCCCAGCCCAACGAGCCAAATTACAAGCGGCGGCAAACTGTATCCTCTGTGGTTCTTGCTATTCTGAATGTAATGCGGCGGCAGTTAATGAAAGCTTTGTCGGCCCCCATGCACTGGCGAAGGCATACCGTGTCATGGCAGACAATCGTGACGATCGCACCGTTGAGCGAGTTGAGAAATATAACGCAACGGGGTTTGTCTGGGACTGCACACGCTGCTATAACTGCAACGAAGTCTGTCCTGTCGAAGTCCAACCCCTTGATCGTATTTCTGGAATTAAGCAGGAGATCCTCGCTGATCAAGATTTGCCTGAGTCCACAGCACAGCGCCATCGTCACGCGATGGTTGATTTAGTCAAAGAGGATGGCTGGATCGATGAAAGTAAGTTTGGTATCCGCGTGCTTGGCGATAATTTTCGGGATTTGAAGGGGCTGCTGAGTATCTTCCCGCTTGGAGTTCGCATGGTCTTAAGTGGCAAGATGCCCTACCCTTGGCAGTTTCAAAAATCTGAGGGAGCAGAAGAAGCAAAGGCTTTGATTGAGATGATCGCTAATTTGAAAAATAAGGATTCCAAATAGTGAAACTGGCATCAGGATCGAGCCTCATCAATTTTTTAGGGTTCTCCTTAGGGTTTAGCGGTTTATTATTCGCGGCTTCTGCATGGAATGTTTCGACAGCCTATCGCGCTTTTGACCAAGCGATCGCTAATCAGTTTAAGGTGCAAAACCTCAGTAATCAAATCATCTATTTTGATGAAGTTCTTACGATGTCAGCAAGGATGTATGCCAGTACATCGGACGACAAATGGGAAATTCGTTACAACAAAATTGTGCCACAGCTAGATGATACTATTCGCCAAATCATCGCCCAAACTCCTGATACTTATAATGCCAATGCCAAAAAGACAGATGTAGCTAATTTTAAATTGATTGAACTAGAGACAAAATCATTTAAATTAGTGCAGCAGGGTAAGTCTGCGGATGCCATGCAATTGCTCTCAGGACAAGAATATGAATCTCTCAAACAAGTCTATGCTGAAGGTATCGATGATACACGCGAAGCAATTCAAGCAGAAATAGAGGGAAGTATTTTGCAGTACAAGCAACTCCTATTTCAGTCTTTATTACTAGCAGGTATCAGCTTTCCTGTATTGGTCATAACCGCGATCGCTATAATTCTGCAAGTACGAGTCTATGTAAATCAACGAGATCAAGCGCAGTTATCTTTGCAAGAGTTAAATCAACAGCTAGAGAGTCGAGTGGAAGAGCGGACAGAAGCTTTAAAATTTGCGAACACGGAGATTACATACTTAAATGAACAGTTGCAAAAAGAGAACTTACGCATGAGTTCGGAATTGGAGCTGACAAGACGCTTGCAACAAATGATTTTGCCTAAAGGCGAAGAGTTAGAAGAAATTCAAGAGCTTGATATTGTCGGCTTTATGGAACCTTCGTCGGAAGTTGGTGGTGACTATTATGACGTTTTATCTAAGAATGGAAGGGTAAAAATTGGTATTGGCGATGTAACTGGACATGGCTTAGAAAGCGGTGTGCTGATGATCATGGCTCAAACCGCAGTACGCACCCTAAATGCTCTGCCAGAAAAAGATCCAATGCGATTTCTATCAGCATTGAATACCACCATGTATGAAAACGTGCGCCGCATGAATTCTGATAAGAATATGAGCTTGCTGCTACTTGATTATTTTCAAGGGAAGCTAAGCATCGTTGGGCAGCATGAGGAAGTGATCGTGGTTAGGACTAGTGGAGATGTGGAACGGATTGACACCGATGATTTGGGCTTTCCGATTGGGATGGAAGCTGATATTAGTGCTTTTATTATGCAGGTGCATATTGATTTAGCAGTTGGAGATGTGGTGGTTCTTTATACTGATGGCATTACCGAAGCTGAAAATAGCGATCGCCAACTCTATGGTTCGAGTCGTCTATGTGAAATTATTAAGCAAAATGCTAGTCGGTCAGCTCAATTGATCTGCGACGCAATTATTGGAGATCTCAAGAGCTTTATTGATGGATTTCGTGTCTATGACGACATCACCCTAGTGATCATCAAAAAAATTAGAGAACATATTGTCTAGGCATATAGCTTATCATAGGCAACGTAAAGTCCTTTTTCATACAGATTTTGTATGTCCGTTCAGTCCTCTTCAGAAGACCAAAAACAACGCGATCGCCAGCTTTCTTTAAAGATATTGCTGATCGTTCCATTTGTGACACAGGTTATAGCTGCAGTGGGGATTACAGGATGGCTGTCGATCCAAAATGGTCGAGAGGCGACCCAAGAACTAGCGCCTCAGATTGGACAGGAGGTGACTAATACCATCGAAGCCCATGTGCGTGGCTTCTTTGATGCACCCCTAGAGGTTTTGCAAGCTCACGGTGTTTCAGCGCGAGTAGGAAATCTGGCATTAGACAATCTGGACAACCTAGAGCCGTTTTTTTGGCAGCAGATGCGCCAATCTCGAAGTCTTTATTTCTTTTACGCCGCCAACCCTCAAGGCAGATTCATTGGTGTCGAACGGCGAGGCGATCGCAATTTATTACTACACCGCTCTTCAAATCCTGATTTACTTTCAATATTGCCAAAATTTGCCTTGGGTGCTTTTGCCAATGAGTTGCCCCAAAAGTTAATCTATCGCCTAGACGATAAGGGCAAAGTCCTTAATCAAATCGAAGTAAATATTTATGACCCACGCGATCGCCCTTGGTATAAACAGGCGATTAGGGCAAAGCAGACCGTTTGGAGTCCTATTTACCTATTTGCATCCCGTCCGATTTTGGGGATTACGGCTTCTTTGCCAATCTATAGAGCATCTGGAGATCTGCAAGGAGTATTAGCGATCGACTTGACCCTATCGCAAATAGGGGATTTTTTGAAGCAACTGAAAATTGCCAAAACGGGGCAAGCCTTCATCATCGAAAAAACTGGAAGTCTGGTCGCCACATCTACTGATGACTCACCTTATCTATCAACTAACGACGGACAGCAGCGCGTTTCGGCAATTCAAAGTCAAAATCCTCTACTACGTCTAGCGATGCAAAATCTCCAGCAGCGCTACACCAATCTTGAGAACATACCCGATCAACAGCAAATACAGTTGCCATGGAATGGGGTAACTCAGTATGTGCAGATTACCAGATTGCAGACTGTGGAAGGATTAGACTGGTTACTGATTGTGGCAGTATCTGAAGATGATTTTCGCGATCGCATTAACATTAATACTCGCAATACGATTGTTTTATGTATATTGGCTCTAGTTTTTGCCATTGTGACAGGACTTTACACTTCAAAATGGATTGCTCAGCCCGTAGAAAAACTAATTGATGCTTCTCATTTACTAGCTAATTTATCGGCATCGGCTGACCTAGCCAATGGACAGCCCTATCGACCGATAGAAACCGCCAATGTTCGAGAATTATCGATTCTTGCGGAATCCTTTAATCAGATGGCACAGCAGTTACAGGGATCATTTATGGCTCTAGCTCAGAGCAAAGAAGAACTAGAAAGGCGTGTTGAACAGCGTACTGCCGAACTTATGACCAGTGAGATTAAATATCGTACCCTTGTCGAAGCGGCAAATTGTATTATTTTGAGAAGGGATACTGAGGGAACAGTCAAATTTATTAATGAATATGGATTAACTTTCTTTGGATTTGTTGATGAGTCAGAAGTAATCGGTAAAAATATTCGAGGCACAATTGGTCAAGATCGCGATGTTACGGCTAGCTGCGATCTCTTAAGTTGGATGGATAATAACATTCAAAATCCTGAATTAGAGATGTTTCAAGAAGAGCAGATGCAGCGTAATGACGGTGAACTGGTCTGGATCTCTTGGTCAAATCGTCCTATCTTAGACGAAAATGATAATCTGATCGAAATCCTCTCCATTGGTGTGGATATTACCGAAAGAAAGCGAGTTGAATCCACCTTAGAGGAATTTCTCAGTTTACAAAGAGCGACTTTTGAGTCGATTGCTGATGGCATTTTGGCAGTTGACCAGATTGGACATATCACTAGTTACAATCAGCAATTTGTGGATATGTTTGGCATATCGATAGAAGTTTTAGCTATGCCTGACTACACATTGAGATTGGCGTTTTTGGCAGAACTGATGCTTGAACCTGATGACTTTATGCAGCGATCGCAGGAGCTTTATCACCATCCAGATCAAGAAAGTTACGATTTACTAGAATTAAATGATGGTCGAGTCATAGAGCGTTATTCGCGACCCCAAAAGCTGGGCGATCAGATCATCGGTAGAGTCTGGAGCTTTCAGGATATTACGTCAAGGATAAAGGCGGAACAAGCTCTAAAAGAGCAACAAACTTACTTACGCCTAATCATTGATAGTATTCCTCAACAAATATTTTGGAAGGATACTAGCCTAGTTTTTCGGGGTTGTAATCGCAACTGGGCAATGTATGCTCAGTTGGATAGCCCTGAAAGTGTGGTGGGGAAGACTGACTACGACCTCGTCAGCAATCCGCAGTTAGCCAACAATTTCCGCGAACATGATCAACAAATCATGACTTCCAATGTTCCCGAACTGCACATCATTCAACGTAAGCTCAATCCTGACAAAGAAGGTCAATCAATCTGGCTCGATATCAGTAAGTTACCGATTATTGATGCAGATGGAAAAACGATTGGAATTTTAGGAGTGCTAGATGACATTACTCAACGCAAGCTAGCGGAAGAAGCTTTATATATAGAGCAAGAAAAATCAGAAAGATTATTATTAAACATTTTACCCAAGGCGATCGCTGACCGCCTGAAGCAGTCTCAAGGAGTGATTGCGGATAGTTTTGAATCGGTGACAGTTCTATTTGCCGATATTGTTAACTTCACGAAGATCTCGTCGGAGCTTTCTCCCCAAGATTTAGTTGATCTGCTCAATTTGATTTTTTCCAATTTTGATACTCTTTGCGAAACCTATGGGCTAGAAAAAATAAAAACGATTGGGGATGCTTACATGGTGGCGGGTGGCATTCCTGTGCCGACCGCAAATCATGCGGAGGCGATCGCGGCCATGGCGCTAGAGATGGTCACTAAAGTAACAGAACTTCGCAACTCGACAGGCAAACAACTGCAAATCCGCATTGGTATCCATACGGGCGCGGTGATTGCAGGAGTGATTGGTAAGCAAAAGTTTATTTATGATCTGTGGGGTGACACTGTGAATGTGGCTAGCCGTATGGAGTCCCACGGGGAAGTTGGCAAGATCCAAGTTACTAAAGAAACCTACGAGCTGCTCAAACATAAATTTGAACTATGCCAACGCGGTGCGATCGAAGTTAAGGGCAAAGGATCAATGCAGACCTATTGGTTAATATCCCAAAAATTATGAGTTTTCAGCAACCCAAACCCAAAAAGCTGTGGCGCACGCGCAGCGTGCGCCACAGCTTTTTGGGTTTGGGTTTTATTCATGCCTGTCTATTTACTGTGCCGTAGGCGTGGCGAGATCGCAAAAACCAGTTTAGCTAAAGTAACCCTTGGGCGAGCTTTAGTTAAACTGGTTTTTATAATAAAAATTGCTGCTGTAGTATATCTGTACTTGAATCCATGCCCCAGATCACTATCCCCATGCCTCTAATTAGCAATACCTCAGAAACAATGACCCTCATCATCCAAATTGGGGCAGTGATGGTCTGGCTAGGGCTAGTATTTCTAACATCAAAAATATTGCATCGCTACAATCAAGACCCTGAACTAGTCAGAAAAGTCGTCCATATTGGTACTGGTAACGTTTTGCTGATTGCATGGTGGTTACAGATCCCGACTTGGCTATGCATTACCGCAGGCCTTATTTTTAGTGCGATCGCCCTCGTATCTCACTACACCAGCATTTTACCGATGCTCGATGATGTCGGGCGCAAAACCTATGGGGTCTTTTACTATGCCTTGAGCATCACAATTTTAGTCGCACTTCTCTGGGAAAAGACTCCGCAATATGCGGCGATTGGCGTGATGGTCATGTCTTGGGGCGATGGCATGGCGGCGCTAATTGGCAAACGTTTTGGCAAACATACTTTTATTTATCTTGGCAATAAACGTAGTTTGGAAGGCTCCTTTGCCATGTTTTTTACGAGCTTTGTAATGGTGAGTATGATTTTAGGATTTGCCGATGGATTTAGTTTGATGCACCTTGCGATCGCCTTTCCTGTCGCCGCGATCGCTGCCCTGCTCGAAGCTTTTTCTCCTGGTGGAACTGACAATCTATCTGTACCTCTATCGAGCGCCTCCCTCAGTTATCTTTTGCAATCATTTCTTTAAAAAGATGCAATGGCGCGATGTATCTTAAAGCCATATCAGGCAAGATGCCTAGCCCACAAGTCAAAAATGCTTGTGGCGCGAGCCTCCTGACCGCTTTTCGGTGAGATTTGTCGTAACATCAGTTACAACCTCACCTTACGCAGAGCGGAGATAGTCCCCTCATCCCCCAACCCCTTCTCCCACGAGGGGAGAAGGGGAGCAAGATTAGTTTTCTGGTTCCCCTCTCCCTTAATGGGAGAGGGGCTAGGGGTGAGGGTCTTAGGAAATTCTG
>JBBQRB010000169.1:0-7412 GCA_038215315.1 Pseudanabaenales cyanobacterium | reverse complement strand
TCTCGTTGCCCAGCCCCCCCTCCCCCCCTCTCCCCCCCCCCCCCCCCCCCCCCCCCCCCCCCCCCCCCCCCCCCCCCCCCCCCCCCCCCCCCCCCCCCCCAACTCTCTTATTGGGTTCATGAGGCTTCGGCTTCGCTCAGCCAACGTGACCGATGGCTGAGCGAAGTCGAAGCCTTCCCCCCAGAACCTTTCGCCCGCGTAGCGGGCGAAAGGTTCTCGGTTTATAATTCATGAAAGTATTGAGATTGGCACAAGGGGTAACTTCTAGATGGCTTACAAAGGGAATAAATCTTTTTTACCTAGCAAGGACTGTGTGGTTTGTGGCAAGCCCTTCTCTTGGCGCAAAAAATGGGAAAAGTGTTGGGATGAAGTCAAATATTGCAGCGATCGCTGTCGTAAGCAAAAAGGAGCTTAAAGCGCTGTAAAGAAGACCATAACCGTCTAAAACAGCTACACAAAACATTACAAATATTAATATTCGTCAATTTTGCCCCAATCTCTCTATTGTCAATGCTAACATCCACAGTAGTTAACCTATATATTTAGACGTAGTTTTAGGAGCGCATTTTGACATTACGAGTTGCTGTTGTGGGCGGCGGGCCTGCGGGTTCTTGTGCTGCTGAAACACTTGCCAAAGCAGGAATCGAGACCTACATATTTGAACGTAAGCTAGACAACGTTAAGCCCTGCGGTGGAGCAATTCCTTTGTGCATGGTGCAAGAATTTGACTTGCCTGACTCAATCATCGATCGCCGTGTTCGCAACATGAAGATGATCTCTCCTAGCAATGTGGAAGTAGACATCAAATTAGACAATCCTGATGAATACATCGGTATGTGTCGCCGTGAAGTTTTAGACGCATTTTTACGCGAGCGCTCAGTTAGCCTCGGCGCAAAGCTGATCAATGGTCGCATTCTTGATATCAAGATCACTGAAAATGGTAAAAAGCCCTACGTCCTTAACTATTCAGACTTTGCGAATGGTGGTAATGAAGGCACAATGCATAGCCTTGAAGTCGATCTAATTGTCGGTGCTGACGGCGCTAACTCCGTAGTTGCTAAAGCGATGGATGCTGGCGACTATAACTATGCGATCGCTTTCCAAGAGCGCATTCGGATTTCGCCCGAAAAAATGGAATATTACAAAGACCTTGCCGAAATGTATGTTGGCGATGATGTTTCGCCCGATTTCTATGCATGGGTCTTCCCAAAATATGATCATGTGGCAGTTGGTACTGGCACAATGCACAAGAACCAAAAGCTGATCAAGAAGCTGCAAGCAGGTATTCGCGCCCGTGCCTTGCCTCGGATCGAAGGCGGCGAAGTGATCAAAGTCGAAGCTCACCCAATCCCTGAGCATCCCCGTCCTCGTCGCGTCGTTGGTCGGATTGCCCTCGTTGGCGATGCGGCTGGCTATGTTACTAAGTCGAGTGGTGAAGGCATTTACTTTGCGGCAAAGTCGGGTCGGATGTGTGCCGAAGCGATCGTTGAGTTTGCCGAAGAGGGTAAGCGCATTCCGACAGAAGCCGATCTCAAGGTTTACATCAAGCGTTGGGACAAGCAGTATGGCTTGACCTATAGAGTCCTCGACATTCTCCAGAATGTTTTTTATGCGACTAATGCGACTCGTGAAGCCTTTGTGGAAATGTGCGCCGACAAGGATGTGCAGAAGCTCACCTTTGACAGCTATCTCTACAAAACCGTTGTCCCTGCTAATCCTTTAACTCAGTTGAAGATTACTTTCAAGACGATTGGTAGTTTGCTGCGCGGCAATGCTTTAGCGCCTTAACAAATAAAACCCAGATATGATTCGGCGGGCAAAGCCCGCCGAATCATATCTGGGTTTTGAAATACATAAAGTATAAAAACATTAAAAGCGTTGCTCTGCAACGCTTTTAATGTTTTTAGGATGGCTTGGCTTTATGCCCATTCTCGTCTTTCGATTTCCTGTTGAGGTAATAGCAGCGTTGCTTCTATTTCTTCGCGAATAATTGCTGTAACTTCGCAATCGCCATTTAGACAATCAAGGAGTAACTGGTTTGCCTCGTAATAACGTTGGAGAGTCCGTTTTTGCACATCATTAAATTCCCATTCACTACTGATATTTCGATGACTAGCGATCGCTATTTGGAGATTCTTGAGCCATGCGCCATAGTTTTTTTGACACCAGTTGTTAAAGCTTTCTTCGGTATGATTTTTATTAGGTAACTGATCGCTGAGTTTTTGCAACGACTTATGAAATCCGATGTCAAGAACGATGCCCAAAATATTGCCTAGAGCCTCACCGCAAGCATGGACATAGGCAAAGTCTTTACTTTCAGAGAGGAGGCATTCTTTCAATAAGTCATCGAGGGCAGCATCAAGAAATTCGCCTTGATCTAAGGTGCAAGCTAAGGCCACGTCAGGGGAAAGATCACTGGTACGAGTCAAGGCGAGATAGAAAGCTCTACCCGTAGCCGATTTTTTGGGTGAAGGATTATTCCCTGACTTTTGGCTTGCCCAACCTAAAAAATTCTGTAAGTAAGGATCTTCAGCAACGATGGCATCAATTTGCTGCTTCATTAGCTGCATCAAGCCGTCGGCACTGAGGAGCATACTAGAAGTTAGCAAAAAGATCTCGCGCCAATGAGGGTCAGTAATATGGTCAACGAGGTCTTGGAGTGACTCTCCTAGCATTCGGACGTTATGACTAGCCACAATCTTTCGAGCCGTAAAATATTCTTGTAGGGCAAGATAAGAGAAGGAGAAAATTCCTCGCGCTCGTTCGGCAAGCAATCCATTTTGTGATTCTAGTCCTTTGAGAATCGCTACACTAGCTTGCTGAATTTCCTCAGCATCATCACTGGCACTAGGCATACTCTGCAAAAATTCGGCGACACATTGTTCGATAGTGCTTTGCTCAAAGAAATATAGCCCTTTCTCAAAGGTAGCGGCGGCGAGATTGCTCAAGAGTTTCAGCTTTTGCGGCAATAAAAATCCGCGATGGACTTGATCCCGTTCGACACCTGCTACTTCATCCCATTTACCCAGCAATAAATCCATTCCTTGCTTGTAAAATTCTGACTGTTTAGCAGGGAATTTGCCTTGACGATTGAATATAGAACAGGCGAGATGTAAAAACAGAGGAGTGGTAATCATCCGCCGAAATCGCCAATTTTCACTCACCTCTAGCTTATCGATAAATTTCTTGCCGATGGTGATATCGTCACTACGAGGGGTAGATCTGAAGGCAGCAAACCATTTTTGAGAAAAGATCGTGATCTGTTCTTGGGTCAAGGGTGCAACTTCTACATCCGTAAAACCCCGCAAAGCTAGTCTCTGGGAGGCAGTGCGGCAGGACGCGACAAATTGATTTTTGTGATACTTCTCACAAAATCTTCTAATCTCACCCATGACGCTATGCTCTTCGTCTTGATTAACTTCATCCATGCCATCGATCAAGATCAGCATCCGTCCGTCTTGAAGTAGTTTTTTGAGGATCGAGGGACGCGAGATATCCGAAGTGATAAATTCTTGTTGAATAAATTCTAAAAAGTTAATTTTATGGCTGTCACGATAGGCTTCGGCGAATTCACGGAGAGCGATGAAAACAGGGACTTTGCTCTCGACGAGTTGTTCGCGATTGCACTGCATTGCTAGATATTTGAGAAAAGTTGATTTGCCCGCTCCCGGTCTACCGAGGACTCGCAGCTTGTTGTGTTTAGCGATCGCCTGCATCCCAGAGATTTGACTATCAGCAATTTTGCCAACACCATAGCGATCAATATCTTCAGGTTGGAGACTGTTGATCTCCGAGACTTCTAGCCATTGTTGGCTAGCAATCTGCTCCAAAATATTCACATCGATATAGATTTGATCGATGGATACGGGGTGATTGATATCTAATAGCTGAAGGATACCGCACTGATTATTTATCTTTTCACGTCGCTGCGATCGCACCATTTGGACAAGGGAATCAATCCCTGTGGGTTCTACTCCATCACTTTCGGTTTCTAGATCGACATAATCAACGGGAGGATCGAGAGCAATTTCTCGCCAATCTAAATCTAATCTTGTGCAAATTTCAAAAAATGTATAACGTTCGATCGCTTGTCCAGCAAAAAATCGCCAAATTGGCTGCCTTGTTTTGATCCCAATATCGTTGGCTAGATACTCTTGTGTCCAGCCTTTACGCGCAAATGTATGTTTAGCCTTTTTAATTCCTGATGAAGATGCTCGTAGAGATCTTTTTGCCATAAGTTTAGGCTCCTGTTATACAGTGCAGATGCTTTTTTCTCGAAATAAGAGTTAAATGTATAAGTTGAATGGCTTAAGACTTACATTCACAATAGCCGCGCAAAAAATGAAACGCAATTATTCTTAATAAATTATTAATACATCTATTATTTTACTTTTTATAATAGCCATATAAATTGCTAATATGTATAAGTCATGATAACTCTTTATACATAAATTTTTATTGGACAAATCTGTTAGTTATTTTGTAAAGAAATATTTGTAAAATTTTTTAAAATCAAGCTTAAAACTAGTCTAGGCAAGAGTTTTAGAAGTAATTATTTTTAGAAAATAGGTCAAATTATTTTTAAATATTACAGGTTCTTTACTTAATATTAAGTGCTTTTCTTAATATATATTTACTAATTTATAAGGTTTAGTATTAGTATTTATACTCAATTTATTAATACTATAAAATATAAGTATAAATACTTTTTCGGTTAAATATACAATGCAGTGCGCTCTCTCAAAGCGATAGCCAGTCTTGTTAGCACACAAAACCAAGAGATGAGTTGCGCCGCCTCGCGGCGCAACTCATCTCTTGGTTTTATAACAGCGCACAGCGCTGCAACAAGACTGGCGACAGCTATAAGTATTAAACCCAAAGCCCAAAAAGCTGTAGCGCACGCTGCGCGTGCGCTACAGCTTTTTGGGCTTTAAGGTTTCTTTTGCCCACTTACTCAACTCACCTTACGCAGAATTTCCTAAGCTCTCACGTAACATTAGCTATAAAACCAAAAAGAAGCGGATTCATCAGCTTCTTTTTGGTTTTATAGCTGTCAAGGTACTTACGACATATAGATTGCGTAGCGATCGCGTCCCTGTTGTTTAGCTTGGTAAAGCGCCCGATCAGTATGCTCTAGTAAAAAACTAGGCGATAAGTCTTCTGATGGAACGATCGTGGCAAGCCCAAAGCTAGCCGTAACCACATCACTAACGGCAGAATTTCCATGAACAATGGAGAGATCGGCAATAGTCTTTTGAATTAGTTGAATCACCTTAACTGCACCATCTTCAGTGGTATTCGGCAAGATAATCACAAACTCTTCGCCACCATAGCGAGCTAATAAATCCGTAGGACGCTGCAATACTGATTTGATTGCTTGAGCAATAGATGTCAAACAGCGATCGCCTTCGGGATGTCCATATGCGTCGTTATAGCCCTTAAAGAAGTCAATATCTAACAGCACTAGAGACAATGTTTGTTGCTCTCTTAGCGATCGCTGCCATTCTCGGTGTAAAGATTCATCAAAGCAGCGACGATTAGAAACTTGAGTCAAAGCATCGATATGGACTAAATACTTTAGTTCTTGATTAACTGATTTTAGAACTGAGATAGTCTGTCTGAGATTTTGCTCCGTTAGTTTATGTTGCGCGATCTGCTGCTCAAGATTAGGTTGGTAATTGATCAGAGGCTCTGGCTTAGCTTCAAAAATGGCAAGGGGCTGAATTTCTGAAACTTGCATAACTTGACTAACTTGCTGCTGAGTAGAGACATCAAACGCACATTCAGCATGGAGGCGCACAGGAAATTGACAAACATTGCCTCTAGTGTGTTGCGATCGTTTTTTTTCTAGAACAGCTTGCTGACCATGCAAAGTCATTAGCAATGGCGTTGAACGCGATCGCCAAATTCGTCCATTATCATTCTCATAAATGGGCGGTAATGTGGGGTATGGGGCAGGAACATATTCTAGATTTGACATATTTAGTTCTCCTAATAGAAATGCTCACATTAGAGTGTCTAACTACTAGTGCGACTTGATAGAGTTGATTTACTACGAAATAAAGTGTAATAGAATCAATCTTCCATCACACTTTATTTGTATTGACAGTCTGAAAATTATTAAACAGAAATCTAGCCTCTAAGGCAATTAAAGGAACGCTCTCAAGCACCTCTAACCGCATATTTAGCGTATTCCCAATCCAAAGTTCCAGTTTGCTCTGCTTCATCATCAACAGCAAGTATTTTTTAATACCACTTACTATAAAATCAACAGCATTAACTAGAGCAAGGGCAGAAATATTTTTAGTCTCGTCTAAAATATTCACCATCATCTTTTACTTAACGTTTTACTAAATACTCTATGTTTAGTTTGCAATTGAAAATTACATTAACATTCAATTGTTTGATTTCATGTTTGACTACCGTATAATTTAAATGAATTAGATTTAACTTAACAAAATATTTATAATTAGCTCTCTGCAAAGAAAGTAAACATTCAAGCTACTTATTACAAAACTTTTTTTAATACTCCCTTCCCAGTGAAAGATTAGCGGCGCGAAGCGCCGCACCGCTAATCTTTCACTGGGAAGGGAGTAAGTAGATAGACAAAAGAAAACTGTAAATGTACAGATCCCCAATTTTTTGTATGCTCACCATAAGTAACACTTATTGAACGAAAAAAAGTCGGGGATCTTAATTTTTCTTATGCCCACCGACTTACAGCGCTTTACGCTTTTGTAAAACTTAGAGAAATTTTTGAAAGTGCCGTTTCGCGCCACTTAACATCAGCTAATAAGTAGATAAGCATAAAATCCAAAAAGCTGTGGCGCACGCTGCGCGTGCGCCACAGCTTTTTGGGTTTTATATAGACTGTAAAGCTATCTAGCCAATAGGCTTGATTAACTCAACACCATCGCGACCATCCCCAGCCGCGCTCAAAAACACTTTCACCTGCTCATCCTTAGAAGTTGGTAAAGTCCGTCCCACATAATCAGGATGGATAGGCAACTCACGATGTCCGCGATCAATCAGTACCAATAGCCTTATTACTTTCGGTCGCCCATGGTCATGAATAGCACTTAAAGACGCTCCAATAGTGCGACCGCTATAGATAACATCATCAACTAAGACCACAGTTTTGCCATTTAGATCATTAGGAATTTCAGTTTTACTAGGAGTTCGCAATCCAATTTTATCAAGATCATCTCGGTAAAATGTAATATCTAAAGCTCCAGAAGGAACAGATACTCCTTCAAGGATTTCAATTTGCTTAGCGATCGCTTTACTTAGAGGTACGCCACGAGTGTATACACCTAGCAATACAACATTTGACAAATCATCATTTGCCTCAACAACTTGAGAAGCCAAGCGGTTAATTGTGCGACGCAGTTCGTCCTCAGATAAAATTTCGA
>JBBQRB010000168.1:0-7425 GCA_038215315.1 Pseudanabaenales cyanobacterium | reverse complement strand
ATATTGGCAAAAGTTTCAGCCTTGGTTAGAGTCCACTGCGATCTTCGCTTGGGGTTTTACATTGCTGCGAGTATGGCTATCTGGTCAGATTCTTTTATTAATACATCCTAACTACGTTCCTCTGACCGTAATTGCAGGATTTATGCTAACTTTTGTGGGATTAGCCGAAGCTTGGAGAGTTAGCAAACGACGAGGCTATGGCAAAAATCAACAACACATCACCCTGATCAAGCCATCTTTGAGCAGTAGCTTACTTTTGTTTGTAGCGATCGTGGCGCTATTTGTGACTCCCCGTCCATTTACCAGCGAAAAAGCAATTCATCGGGGTGTGACTGACAGTATTGCTGATGCTAGAACCATTCCCCAGTCATTCCGAGCTAGTAATCGACCTGAAGAAAGAAGTCTAGTGGAATGGGTTCGCACAATTAGCGCCTATCCTGAACCCGACGCTTACAAGGGCCAAAAAGCAAATGTCTCAGGTTTTGTTGTCCATGATCCCAATCAGCCAGACAATATGTTTTTAATCACAAGGTTTGTGATTACTTGCTGTGCAGCCGATGTTTATCCTGTTAGTCTGCCTGTCAAAATTAATGGCAGTCGATCAGCATATCCACCCGATCGCTGGTTACAAGTAGAAGGACAAGCCGATGTTGACAATCAAGATGGCAATCGCCAAGTTGTGATCATTGCCAATAACATCACCGCGATCGCGGAACCAAAAAATCCTTACGATTACTAAAAGTAAAAAAGCGGCGCTTAGCGCCGCTTTTTTACTTTTTGATTAAGCCGCCGCCCAGCAGTAAATCGTCGCGATAAAATACGGCAGCTTGCCCTGGGGTAATACTAAATTGCGGTTCATCAAAAATAATTTTAGCGCGATCGCCTTCTAATGGAATGACGGTTGCTGCCGCAGGTGCAGTACGATAGCGCACCTGTACTTCCGCCGTAAAAGGTAGATCGGTTGCAGCCATCGATACCCAGTTAACTTGGTCGATTGTACATTCTCGATCCTGCGCTTCTGAGCGATCGCCAACCACCACTTCATTTTTGACAGGATCAAGAGCCACTACATATAAAGGATTTGCGGCGGCTACCCCCAAACCTTTACGCTGACCGATGGTGTAATGATAAGTACCATCATGCTCACCTAAAATATTGCCCTGCGTATCAACGATTTTTCCTTGAACAGGTGTGAGGTATTTGTCCAAAAAAGCTCGCATGGAGCCATTTGCTTCCACAAGGCAGAGGTCCATACTTTCGGGCTTTTCCGCAGTTTCTAGTCCAAATTCCGCAGCGATTTTGCGAGTTTCTACCTTAGTTGTGTTGCCCAAAGGAAAAATGCAGCAACTTAATTCATCTTGTCCAACTTCATAGAGAAAATAGGACTGATCTTTATTGCGATCAACAGCGCGGCGCAACTCGTAGCGCCCTGAGTCGGCGTTGAAATTTAGCTTGGCGTAATGTCCTGTGGCGATTTTATTGATTCCTAGTTTTTCACGGGCGTAGTGCATCATTGGGGCAAACTTGACTGCCTTGTTGCAACGCGAACAGGGCAATGGTGTGGAACCAGCCGCATAACCTGTAACTAAATAATTAATGATGCTTTGTTCAAATACATTGCGGCTATCAACTATTTCGTGATGTATTCCCAATTCTTCACATAGTTTTGCCGCATCAACCATGCCTTCTGAGCAACATTGCCCTTTGCCACGCATTAACCACAGCGTCAGCCCCGTTACATCGTATCCCTCACGATGCAATAGCGCTGCCGCAACGGAGCTATCAACTCCGCCTGATAAGCCAACGACTACTTTTTCGGCTTTACTTTTGACGTGGAATTCTATGTTTGACATTTATTGCGATCGAATCATTTAACTTAAATTGTAAGGGCTACGCCGTAAAATATAAACCCAAGAAACGAGTTGCGGCGCGAAGCGCCGCAACTTGTTTCTTGGGTTTATAGCCGCAAAGCGCTGTAGTACTCAGATTCAGAAACTAGGTCGAGATTGCTTTCTACGCGGTCTAGAAAAACCTTGCCTTCTAAATGGTCATACTCATGCTGAAATACCCTAGCGACAAAGCCATCTAGCTCCTTAATTTGCTGATTGCCTTGGCGATCGCAATACTCCACCACAACTTGACGATAGCGCGGCACAAGCCCACGAATCATCGGCACAGAGAGGCATCCTTCCCACCCTTTTTCAACTTCCTCCGTATGGGAGACAATCCGCGGATTAATCATTGCGGTTGGTTCCATTAATGGGGCGTGAGGATAGCGATCATTGGGATGGGAGGCAATGATTATTAACTGTAGCGATCGCCCAACTTGGGGAGCCGCTAACCCCACGCCTTTGCCTTCTCGAAGCGTGAATAGCATTTCATTAATTAGCTTTTGGATTTGCGGATCTTGCACATTGGCGATCGGCTCTGCTTTTTCGCGTAGTTGGGGATTTCCTAATTGATAAATTGCTAATTTTTTTGTGAATAACCTATTAATTGCAGAAATAATCATAGCTCTAGCTCGGTAGTAAATAATTTTGCAGTAGCGCGGCAAAACCGCGCTACTGCAAAATTGATGTTAATTATGACTTCAATTTTAACTTTTCTACATTCCACAAAGCTCCAGTTACGCCTGTGCTACCTGCCAAGGCGGTCGGCTGAGCATTCTCAACGCGATCGCGAACAGCTACTAGGTACAGAGGAATAGTCAAGTGGATTAAAGGTAACTGTTCTTGCACTAATTGCTGATATTCGGCATAAATGGCTTTGCGTTTGGCTTCATCAAGTTCTTGAGCGCCCTTGATCATCAGTTCATGGATTTTCCTTTCCCAATCACTAACTTCGCGATCGGGAAATGGCGGCTCATCACCAACTGGACCCTTATTAAACATATGTGAATCGCCATCAGGAGCCCAGAGATTAATCGCACTATTGGGTTCTGCACCGCCTGTAAATCCGAGGATTGTGGCATCCCATTGTTTGGAGTTATCAAGTTTGTCGGAAATAATCCGAAAGTCAACAGGATTAAAGTCAATCTTCATGCCAAGCTGCTCTAAATCATTTTTGATTTGCGCTCCCAAGGCGACTCTGCCACCCGCAGGGGCTAGCAGGGTAAAGCGCACAATATTGTCTTGAGCATCTCGCAACTGTTGTTCAGAGTCGTACTTGTATCCAGCTTTTAATAAAATCTCTTTGGCTTTTTTAGGCTCGTAGTCATATACTTTGAGTCCATTTTCAGGAGCAAAGAAATAGGGACTAGGAACTGAAACTGGAGAGTTTTGAGTTTGCGCCAGACCGCGAGAAAGGTTGGTGATCATCGCTTCGCGATTGAGTGAGTATGCGATGGCACGGCGAAAATTAACATCGTTGAACCATTTTGACTTAATGGGATCAACAAAGGGTTCATTAGTTTTGGGGTTTCTTCCTTTGTTGAGGTTGAACATGATGAAGGCTTGCCCTGTCGCGGGACCAGCATTATAGATTTTGTAGCGATCGCGTTCTTCAAAACGTTTTAATAGTTGATAGTCTTCGCCACGCAAACGATACATATCAAGATCATTAGATCGAAATCGCAGAAGCGCCGTATCGGGTGACTCCACAATCTGCATCACTAGTTGCGGAATATTGGGACTGCCTTTTTTCCAGTAATAGGGATTGGGTTTATAAATTACTCGTTCTGAGGGGCGGTATTCTTGAATTACATAAGGACCACTGCCCACAAGCTGGCTAACTGGTGTGCTAAGAGTCCATGTTTCTAAAAACTTTAATTTTTTATTAGGATCACTCGGATCTTCTCGTAAAGTCGGCTCAAAAATGTGTTTCGGCAAGGGGGCAATTCCGCCCAATGTCCGCAGAGCGGGGGCAAAAGGTTCACTCAACAAAAAGGAGATACGGCGCTCATCTAGCTTCTCCACTTTGGGCAATGACTGCGACTGCCCTACACGCAAAACATCACGAGTGCCTGTGGGAATCTTTTCGTTAAGGATAATACTTTGATAGGTAAATAAAATATCGTCAACAGTGAGAGGTTGACCATCAGACCATTTCAAGTCTGGACGCAGCGTAAAGATAAGCTGTTTACCATCCTGCTGAAATTCCCACTTTTCAGCAAGTTCAGATTCTATTTCTTTGGTGATCGGGTTTTCTGAAATTAGTCCAGTGAGGGTGTAGCCAATCACGATGCCACTATAAGCATCATTGATGAGGACAGGATTGAAGGTTTTGATGTCGCTATCGAGGGGGACTACTAAACGGTTTTTAAGAGCTTCTGGCTTAACGGCACAACCCCAAAGTAGTAGCGAACAGAAGCCAATCAACATTAACAATGCGATCGCTTTCCATTGCTGGATCTTTACCCGTTTTTGCGTAATTCTTCTCACGATCAACCTATCTCTTAAGCGATGAATAATATAGATAAAAAATCAAGAATCTAAAAACTATTAGCTTCTTACCAACAAAACTACTGCATGAACTGCGATCGCTTCCTTTTGACCGATCGCATCCATTCCTTCATTAGTCGTTGCCTTCACACTGACACAATCAATTGGTAAATTCATGGCTGTAGATAAGCGATCGCGGATGGCTTTAATATGAGGTTTTAGTTTTGGGGCTTCGGCGATTACCATTGTGTCAAGATTGTTGACCTGCCAGCCCTGAGCGCCGACTAGCTCTTGTACCTGTTGCAATAACATGATGCTATCTGCTCCCGCCCATTTAGGATCAGAAGGCGGAAAATAATGCCCAATGTCGCCAAGGGCAAGCGCTCCCAACATCGCATCCATAATCGCATGGGTTAGCACATCGGCATCACTATGTCCTAACAATCCTTTTTCGTAAGGAATTTCTACACCGCCAAGAATCAAGCGGCGATCGCTTGTGAGCCGATGCAGGTCATAGCCGTTGCCAATGCGGATGTTCATAGATAATTTACAAGATTATTGCTAAGTATAGCTGTCGCCAAGTGTACTAGGACAAACCCAGAAGAGAGTTGCGGCGCTTCGTGCCGCAACTCTCTTCTGAGTTTTATCTCCCCATGCAAGTGTCTATATAGCCTATTGAGGCTTTATAGAGTACAGAGAAATTTTTGAAAGTGCCGCTTCGCGGCACTTTCAAAAATTTCTCTGGGTTTGACAAAAGCGTAAAGCGCTGTAGCTATAATATCAAACCCAATTCACAAAAGTGTATTAGCCCTTTTGTGAATTAAGAACTAAGCCTAGTAATGTTTTGAAAGAGAAAATGGCGTAGCCATTTTCTCTTTTACCGTAAACCTAATTTCGGGCGGTATACTGGGATCTGCAACGAATGTTGTTGACCTCAGTAGCTGCATCTTCATGATTATTGCGAGTCCAGATCTAGTTGCCTTAGCGCGATCGCAAATTATTTTATTAACCCAAAGCTTGGGTGCAGTAGCTAGTGCCATTTATATTACTGAAAATGTAGCAGAGGGGCGATCGCCTAATCTAGTCGAAGTTGCCACATTTCCTGATGTAGGGGCAATTTCACTGCCCGAAGCTTTTCCGATGATGACGATGGGGAGTGGCGGCTTGGTGAGGCAACGCCGATTTATCTTGCCATTAATTTATGAAGATACAATTTTAGGCTTTTTGATGACTGGGCGCGATGATCGTGATTGGTATGATTATGAGCAGTCACAAATTCAGCAAGTTGCCAATACTTTAGCGATCGCCTGTGCTTTAGATCGCCGCAACCAATGGCTCATGTCTAGTCAACAGCGTAATTACGAAAGCCAGACTAACTTTCTCGCCTCTCTGTTGCATCAACTTCGCAATCCGCTTACGGCAATTCGTACTTTTGGGCAGTTGTTGTCAAGGCGAATAATTGCCGAAGATCCCAATCAAAAATTTGTCACAGGAATACTTCGCGAAACCCAGCACATTCAAGACCTGCTTAACGAAGTCGATCAACCAATTCCTCTGTTATTGATTAAGCCAGCTTCAGATACCCCTCTGTTACCTGCTTCGACAATGGAGATTGAAGAAGTGGATTTAGTTGATGTACTTGAGGGAACGGCAAGTTTTGCCAGTGCGATCGCTCAAGAACGAAATATTCAATTTTTGACGAACATTCCGCCAAGTCTGCCCCAAATATTAGGTAATGAATCTGCCCTAAGAGAAGTAATTGGCAACTTGGTGGAAAATGCTCTCAAGTACACGCCAGAGAAGGGATATGTGCTACTTGGAGCAGATGTGAAACCAGATACTGTCTATATCTATATCCAAGACACAGGGGTAGGTATTCCTGAAGCAGACTTACCACGATTATTTGAACGTAATTTTCGAGGTTGCCAAGCTGATGGCAATATTTTAGGTACAGGGCTAGGACTAGCGATCGCCAATGATTTAGTTCAAAAGATGGAAGGCAGTATTCACGTCATTAGTGAAGTTGGTAAGGGAAGCACCTTTGCTGTCACATTAAAACGTCCATAAGCGCAATTAAGTCCAAAAAGCTAAGGCGAACGCTGCGCGTTCGCCTTAGCTTTTTGGGCTTAATTGCTAAATTGAGAAGCACTGCATCGGGGAGTATAATCTGACAAAGCAAACTATCTTAACAAGAGTTATATATGCTAGACAAACGCGACTACACTATCATCATCGACAAAAGCGGAAGTATGTCAAATACTGACCGAGGCACTAACAAAAGTCGGTGGGAGATTGTTAAAGAGTCCACGCTCGCCCTTGCTCGTAAATGCGATCAGCTAGATGCAGACGGAATTACAGTATATGTTTTCTCAGGTAAGTTTAAGCGCTATGACAATGTTTCGGCAGCAAAGGTAGAACAGATCTTCCAAGAAAATGAACCGATGGGAGGGACGAACCTAACTGCGGCGTTGCAAGATGTTGTAAACAACTTTTTACAGCGTAAAAAAGCGGGACAGACCAAGGCGGGAGAGACAGTTTTGGTGATTACAGATGGAGAACCAGATGATCGGCGATCTGTATTTGAAATAATTATCGAAGCAACTCGCCGTATTAGTTCCGATGAAGAACTAGCGTTCTCCTTTATTCAAGTCGGCTCTGATCCCAGTGCTACTGATTTTCTGAAAGCTCTAGACGATAAGCTCATGGGCATTGGTGCAAATTTTGACATTGTGGACACAATCACCCTTAGTGATATGGAAGATATGACTCTTTCAGAAGTTCTACTTAGTGCCATTAATGACTAGGTTAAGTATGTAGGCAAAAGAAACCTTAAAACCCAAAAAGCTGTAGCGCACGCGCAGCGTGCGCTACAGCTTTTTGGGTTTTGGGTTTAATTCTGCTTGCCTACTTAGCCCTTTTTCAAGAGTGTTGTAATTAAAATATTAATTTAGTAATAAATAAATCAAATGGAATCTCTTGAGTCCATCCTAGAAGAACTTCAGGGCAAGTATAAACCACCGATTTGTCCTCAAGTTAATGAACTTGA